>CBDTVA010000141.1:0-6957 GCA_965363935.1 uncultured Gammaproteobacteria bacterium
ACCTGGTTTTCCACTTTACTATGACGCAAAGCAACCTTGGCCAGCATATTGGAGGTCAGTACTTTAAGATCCTCCTGCTTCTTGCCTTCACTGCGATGATCGACAATAAAATGCGCCGTAATTGCAGCCAGTGCAGCGCCATCGGCGTCATCTGAGGTTTCATTAATGACATTATTGAGCATATTTATACTGTATTCAGGCTCCATGGGATACGTCACAGACAGCCATACACCGTGCCCAAGAGCAATAATTGCTGAAGGCAATTCAGTCTGATATAACAGATCACAGGCTTCAACCGCTAACTGCCATTCCTCATTAGCAATACAGATATCAAAGGCAGCCTTGGCATGATTCCAGACTTCACTCATCTGGGTCATTCCCAATTCAGCATTGGCCAGATCCAGCAATACCCTGGCTCTTTCCATAGGTTCAATCACCGAAGGTAAACCGGCCAGCTTTTCGCTCAGCTCAGTGACTTTCTCGGCAAGAAATTCACGTGATTCCTTTGCATCCGAGGTTCCAATATAATCCTGTATTTCTTTATCTGCCTGGCTCATTTCAAGCTCCAATATTCAAAAAATAGGGGTGAATTTTTGGCATAAAATTCCATTAATAAAACTCTATAGTAGTGCAAGTTGGGGGCAATTTTTTTGCATTCAATACTGCCGGCTTAGCCATGTGACGACAAATTCTGCATCAGTTCCAGCCGCTTCCAGGCTTCAGGCAAATCCAGTTGTTCGCGCAGCTTTTGTTGCAAAAGTTTTTCACCCTGTTGGCAAAACGCCTCTTGCTGTTGCTTGTCAAATAGCTGAAACACAGCTTGGATTGCGTCTTCCGACTCACCCAGCATAGTCGGCAGCAGTTCATCCTGAAGAACAGGTGAACGAGGTCTGAGCAGGTCGGCGACCAGAGAAAATCGCAAAAGCTGATAGTGTGTGGTTCGAGCCAACTCCTCTTCATTAAGATTCACCTCAGCTTCCGGATCACCTTCGGCGCTTTTGCGAATGGAAGTCATTATCACAGTAACCAGTTTAACAATGGCCTGTTTTTCATGCTCATAATTCCCTGCCAGGCCACTACACTGTTCGTAGGCTTGATCAAGGCGTGACTTTAGCTCCAGCATATTTTCACTGCCTTCATTGGCCTTAAGCTGAGCAACATCCTCAAGCAGCTTATGAAATCGCAGAGTAAATTCTTCCTGCTCCTGGTCATCCATAAAACGGGCCCCGGAAAGTCTCTGTTCATCAAACTCTTGTCGTTCTGCAGGAAACAGAGGATTTTTATATTGGCGTTGCAGATGGCGTTCTCTAACACCTGGATGCGAGGAAAAAACCAGAGACATATATGTTAACCTGTTATTTTATTTAGCAGATATTCTTATGGAAAATCGAGAAAGGATTTGCTTAGAATACCCTGAAAACTATCTAGTGCAGTTTTATATTGGGGTGAAAATCCAGTTTCTGCCCTTCAGCTTTTACTTCGTCAAAAATAAATTCCACACCGATTTGCTGTCCTGATTGGGCATCTTTGGTCTTCGCCTTGGCCTGTTTCAGATCCGGCATACGGTTCACCAGATAGGTGAACATTATTATAGCGGTCTGATCATCTTCCTTTAACAGGGCGTTCACCAGATTTAAAGCGACAAACTGTGTTTTTTGTTGCAAATCCGGGCATTCAATGGTTTGATCACTCAACACAAAGCCCTCATCCATTTTTGCGTCCATGACATTAAGGTGTCCTCGATGCTGCTCAGGTAAAGCTTGCGAACGATCATAGGTTAGAACCTCCTGACCATCCATTAGAAAACCGACTTTATCTGACATATGTCTCCTCTCTTTAACATAACTCGAACAATAAGTCTTTTAATATAAATTAGGAATATTTAACCGCTAATGATACAATAATAACATAGCAATTTACTAGGTTATTTTAAAAGACTATGCAAAATAATATGCAAAATACTCTATCAGATGATGATAACATAAAATTAACGCAGGCAGTCATGCATGCATTGGATGACTGGAAACTGGACGGGGAACATATTTTATCTGTTATGGCTTTGCCGGATGATATTAAAGTACGTCATCTTGCGCAATTTCGTAAATCCCGTGCCTTCCCTGATATACCCGAAGTTAATACCCGTTTACGCCATGTTCTGGGCATTATTGATGCTCTGTCGACCAGCTACCCCACCAACCCAAGAATGTCTCTGTTCTGGATGACCCGCAGCAGTAAAAAATTTCAGAATCGTTCCCCGATTCAAATCATTGTTGAAGAGGATCTGGAAGGTCTGATCAGGATACGCAAACATCTGGATTGCAGCTACGACTGGTTTGGCGATAGTAATTAGTACCCGTTTTTGTGCCAAATTAGTCCGTGTTAAGAGGGTTATCTGCAGAACTGCTACTTCACAACTGACTGGCTACGAGGATTAATAATTGCCTGCAGATAAAGCTGTTCTGGCTAGTTATTAGCAACAAAGTGAAGGGTATTTGAGACAGATACACAACTTAATATCAAGTTGCATATCTGTCCAGGAGACTGTGAGGCAGCCGACTTACGCAGCCATTTGTTCGCCGTATACAGTGCGAACCACTGGATAAAACTTTTCTGTTTCGTCAATGATACGATCCTGGATCATTTCAAATATATCATTGGTGTCCTTAACAAACTGCTCATGATTTTTTATACGCAGATTTTTATTATGGCACCAGCGTTTCATATACTGTTTGAAAACACGTTTTATCTCTGCGGATCCAGATAAAAAGTTGTCGGCAACATGTTTGATCTTGGGATCACTGTGCGTGAGCAGGTCTCTATAAAGTTCACGTTCTTCAATATCCAAATGCTGCTTGATTCTGTCTGTCAGATCAAAAAATAAATCACAGGTTACGTCAGTGTCGCAGATTGTGCGATCCTGAATCATGTACAAAATGATTTTAGTGCGTTCTGCAATTTTATGATTTTGTTCAAACAGTTCCTTAAACGTTACCATGGTACCAGCCTCCTAAAAACAGCAGAATTCGTTTCTGTGTTTTTCTTTGATTATTAATAAGTTACAATATAGTTAATTTTTCATATCTGTGAAATTTGTCGAAAAAACTTTATACTCATGGGTTTATTTTCAATGAAAAGTATTGACTTTGTCAAGCGGTAAAAACCCTAACCCGGACGAGCTGGATAAGTCTCTTATATGAAAATATTTATTTTTTTGTATAAATGTATTAAATATTTTCATTAAGAGACTAAAAATAAACAAAGGTTGTTATTCAAAAGCTATCCGTCGACTTATTCCATTAGATGATCCAGCTCTCCGTCCATATGCAATTCAGTCAGTTCAGTCAAACTGCCGATCCACTTTCCTTTTACGGTAATTTGCGGTACCGTTCGCGCACCATTGGTGACTCTGGACATTTCAATCAGCCCGGAACGTTCAAGATCCACCCGAACTTCCTCAAAATCAATGTTCCATTTACTCATTAAGCCCTTGGCCCGGGTACACATAGGACAGGTTCCGGTGCTATAGATTTTTACTTTACTCATTATTTACCTTTATCGTAGTTAAATTTATTTTATCCTGTCATTGCAACTGCCTGGCGCAATTGTGCCTCATCAAGAGGAAAAGACAAAACCTGATGAATGGAAAAACGTGAACTGACACGCTCAAAACGCTGTGCATTAGCTTTATCAATAAAGATGACGACTTTAATACCCGGTTGATGCTGAACGCTGGCCATTATCGATTCCAGTGAACTGGTGCGATCACGAAAATCAGTTTGAAAGTTAAATTCTGCGACCAGCAGAGTGACGGGATGCTTTTTCAAAAAGCTGATGGCCTTACGCGGCGTTTTTACAGTGACCACATCATAACCCATTGCTTCGTATAAAGACGTAAAATCAGGATAACCACCCTGTTCAGTAACAGCGAGTAAGGTTTTTCCTGGCTTTCTTCCTGACTGGGACATTTTGCTTCCTCTAGTTTTTTGCCTCAAGGCTATATTTTATGTTGACTCAGGCTATTCATGCTCAGAGCGTTTCTTTTCCTGTAATTGTATATTCCAGAGACTGCTATAAAGCCCCTTTTTAGCCAGCAGCTCCTGATGATTGCCCTGCTCTTTGACGCGACCATTTTCCAGAACCAGAATGATATCGGCATCGGCAATGGTTGACAAGCGGTGGGCAATAACCAATGTGGTTCGCTGCTGGGCAACTTCTGCCAATGAAGCCAGGATGACCTGTTCTGAATGAGAATCCAGTGATGAGGTGGCTTCATCGAACACCAGAATTTTGGGATTTTTCAAAATCACCCGGGCAATAGCAACCCGTTGTTTTTCACCACCGGACAGTTTCAGGCCCCGCTCTCCTACAACAGTATCGTAGCCATCGGGTAACTGGCTGATAAAATCATGGACATTGGCCATTTTTGCCGCCCTATAAACATCTTCTGCACTGGCACCAGGGCAGGCATAGACAATATTATGAAATATACTTTCATTGAATAAAACCGTATCCTGAGGCACAATGCCTACTGCTTTGCGCAGACTTTCCTGAGTCACGTCACTGACCGATTGGCCGTCAATACTGACCTTACCGGCATCAACATCATAAAAACGAAATATTAATCGTGACAGGGTCGATTTTCCAGCACCGGAAGGACCAACAATAGCCAGTTTTTTCCCGACCGGTATTTCAAAGCTGACCTGATGCAGAATCTGCCGTTCAGGCTGATAGCCAAAGTCAACCTCTTCAAAGCGCACAACGCCCTGGGAAACTTGCAAAACCGACGCATCCTTCTTATCGGTGACAGCACTTTTTTGATCCAGCAGGCCAAACATCAAATCAATATCAGCCAGAGAATGCATTAAAGAGCGATAAATTATTCCCAGGAAGTTCAATGGAATAAATAATTGCAGCATCAGTGCATTAACCAGCACCAGATCGCCAATACTCATATCGCCATCCACTACGCCCTGTGTTGCATAGAACATCATTATGGTGACACCAACAGCGATAATACTGCCCTGACCAAAATTCAGCAGTGACATGGAAGACTGACTCTTTACTGCGGCATTTTCCCACTCATCCAGTGTGTCATCATAACGGTTAATTTCATACTGATCGTTATTAAAATATTTAACGGTTTCGTAGTTAATCAGACCATCCACGGCCATGGCATTGGCTTTAGAGTCCTGCCGATTCATGTAATGGCGGATATGCATGCGCCAGTTGGTCACTGAGAGTGTAAAGGCAATATATATCAATACAGTAGTAAATGTCACAATCGTAAACTGAATGTCATAATCCCCCAGCAACAGAATGGCAACCAGGGTAAATTCAGCAGCCGTGGGAATAATATTAAAAACCAGATAATTCATAATAGAGGATACAGCCCGGGTACCTCTTTCCAAATCACGTGATATGCCGCCTGTACGGCGCTGCAGATGAAACTGTAATGACAGAGAATAAAGATGAGACAAAACTTCACGTGACAGATTGCGCATGGCCCGATAGCGGACCCGGGCAAAAATGGCATCACGCATTTCACTGAATAACACGTTCAGCAGCCGTAAAGCACCATAAGCAAGCAGCAAACTAACCGGCAGCACCAGCTGCAGTGACTTCGAATCCATTAAATCGACAATTTCCTTAAGCACCAGAGGCACACCAACGGTGGCCATCTTGGCAAAAATCAGAAATACCAGAGCAATTAAAACCCGTCCTTTATACTCCCATAAAAATGGTACAATACGCCTTAGATTAGAAAAATCCTGGCGATCTTTATGTGGCGCATCCGTATAATGTGAGCGTATAGTCATAGGATAATGCTGCTTTGCATAGTTAATTAAGAGTTAATAACAGTTAAATTGTCAACCCGGTATTCTAATCAATTTTATTCTTAAACTATACCTGTATTTTTATATGCCATTGAAAAATAACCCTGTGAAAAAAGCAGTTATCACTATTCTGAGTGTCACTTCGCTGATTATAATCCTGGGGCTGCTGAGCGCTTGTGAGAAAAAAGAAGCGCCAAAAAAACGCTCTCCCATACCTTTGCCTGCGGTTGAAATAGCCCATGCCGAAATTCAATCGCTCAATCATAAAATTACCGTAACAGGCACCCTGGAACCCAGCCGTACTGTGCATTTATACAATCAGGCTCAGAGTCTGCTCATGGAACTGCCCTTTCATGAAGGCGACCGGGTGAAAAAGAATGAACTATTAGCCCAACTGGACGACACCATTATCAGAGCAGAATATAATAAGGCCGAAGCCACACTGAAACAGGCCCGCACTGACTATGGCCGCCTGGAAAAACTGGCAACAACCAATCTGACCTCCAAGGAATTATTAACCCGGGCTAAAACCAAAGTTGCGCTGGATCGGGCTGAATACAATTTGCAGAAAAAACGTCTCAGCTATACTCAAATCAGAGCGCCCTGGGCAGGTATTATCAGTGAGCGACTGGTGGAACCCGGCGATGTCCTGCCTCTGCATACGCATTTTATGAGCCTGATTGATGACGCAAGTCTGATTGTTAAAATATCCTTATCAGAGTTGTATCTGAGCAAGATAAAACAGGGCGATCCGATCACCTTTATGATCGATGCACTGGGTAAACAATCCTGGTCGGGAAATGTCCTGCGCATTTATCCTCAGGTGGATGCACAAACCCGCAAGGGTATAATCGAAGTCCGACTGGCTCCTGTTCCTGAGGGTGCCAGACCAGGCCAACTGGCCCGAATTAATCTGCTTACGCCGAAAGAACAGGTTCTGGTGATCCCTCTGTCAGCCATACGCTATGATCAACAGGGTGCTTATGTGTTCGTTCTGGACGAAGAGAGTAAAATTAAACGCCAGAATATTATTACGGGTAAAAAATACCCTCAGCAAATGGAAATACTGGAAGGACTTGAAGCAGGCAATACGATAGTAAAAAAAGGTTTATTCGGGCTTCGC
>CBDTVA010000142.1:0-6902 GCA_965363935.1 uncultured Gammaproteobacteria bacterium
ATGTTTTGCTTATCAACCAGAAAAAGTTTGACTCTAAGTCTTTCCAGCAATTCAATGATCCAGTGAGAAAATATATTTTCTGTTAATGTCTTATCGCTCAGGTTCAAATCTTTAGTAGCTTTGGTGATCAATATGGCAAATTCGTCAGAGTGGGTCTTGTAGATTTCCACTGGTTTGTCGGATGCCCATTGCATGACTTCCTGGGCTGCCAGGTGAATGATTTGATCGCCGCAATAGGTGCCGTAAATTTCATTGACTTCATTAAAACGATCAATATTGACCAGTGCCAGACTTGAATAATCCCGAGCTTTTTGAGCTTCCAGTAATTGTACCCGGTTGGGTAAGCCGGTCAACTTGTCAATGGTGAAAGCCTGTTTAAGTTCATGAGTACGTGCAGTGATATTTTTTTGCAGTGTACTCACCTGTGATGTTGTCAGACCGGTAAATGCAGCAAAAAAGATAATCAGAGGGGCAAACAGCAGGGTATTGCTCCAGGCAATGTGGTTTTTTATGTCGGAAATATAACTTTTGGCTATATCTGCTGCAAGGATATAACGGGTGCCATCTGCTGCTGTGCGGGGAATAAAAACACTTTTGAAAGGTTCATTTGTGTCCTGATTTTCGACAAACAAAGGCTGGTTATCCCGATAAATAGCTTTTAATTCAGAGGGGGCATCTGAGTAAATATCCAGATAGTTGAGCAGTGGAACTGGAGTTTTTTTATTAGCAAATACGGCCTCATTAATAGCGCTGCCAGAGCTAAAATAAGTGTCACCATTATTGAGTATGAGAGAATAGACATAGCGAAGCTGGAGTTTCTTTGCCAATTCGGCCAGAGCCAGAGTAATTCTCAAATGCTCTTGATCTGAAATGGGCTGGCTGTGCATTTCCTTATGGTGGAATTGTTCGGGCAGGATGTCATAAACCTTCAATGCACCGAGCATCAGGCGCTGAGAAATATTTTCCTCGGCCATTTTTTGTTCATTTTCAATGGCGTTGTAATCAATAACAAGCACAATAGCAAGAAAGAGCAGAAGGCTAAAGATCACTATGCTCTTTTGTTTGAAACAGGGCTTTGTCATCATATCAGAGTTTAATTTTTCAGAACATATTGATAATAGTTAAGTCTGGTAGTGAAGAAACAGACAGTAGCCACCCGACAGTTTGTACAGTTAAGAATAACACTAATTTTGACATTAGCAACTCAGGCCATATACTAAAGTTAATTTAGACAGTGAACCGGGTGAACACTCATAATGCGCGATTTTTTTGTTAAAAGCCTGTCCTTCTTGAAGTGGGTGTTCTTTCTCCTGCTCATTGTTGTCTTATCAGTTTATTTTATCCTGCGGGGTAGTCTGCCTAATCTGGATGGACAAAAAACAATGACTCTGTTGGAGCAGTCGGTACAGATTGAGCGTGACAGGCAGGGCATACCCACCATCCGCTCAAAAAGCAGGGCGGATACTGCGTTTGCACTGGGTTATGTGCATGCTCAGGAACGCTTTTTCCAAATGGACTTATTGCGCAGAAGGGCTGCGGGCGAATTATCGGGCCTGTTTGGTGATGCGGCACTTGAAAATGATGTCCTGGCAAGTACGCATCGTTTTAAAGATCGTGCCCGACAGTTACTCAGGCGTTTGCCCAAAGCACATTATACTGTACTTCAGTCCTATGCCAATGGTGTTAATAGCGGCATTGAAAGCCTCCGTAACGAACCCTATCAATATCTGCTCTTACAGCAAAAGCCGAAACCATGGGAAGCTAAAGACAGTTTGCTGTGTATCTATGCCATGTACTTTGACCTTAATGATGAACTGGGTGTAAGAGAAACGTCACTGGCAATTTTGCGGACTCAATTACCACCTCCGTGGTTTGAATTTCTTACCCCTAAAGGCGGGATCTGGGATGCCCCCATGGATGGCCGGAAGCTGCCTGATTCTGAAACCATCCGGGCCATACCACAATTGCCTCTGCCGGAAACGTTTAGCAAACAATTCCAGCAAATGAGTGCAGCATACCCGCAGCAAGCGCTATCTGACAGCCATTTTTTACCAGGTTCAAACAGCTGGGCTATTGATGCTTCATTGACGCCCTATTCATCGTCTATGCTGGCCAGTGATATGCACCTGACCTTGCGAGTACCCAATATCTGGTACCGTGCCAGCTGGTATCTGCGTGATGGACGTCGTGTCACTGGAGTGACATTGCCCGGGGTGCCGGCTATGGTGGTTGGCAGCAACGAAAAGATTGCCTGGGGCTTTACCAATAGCTATGGTGACTGGGGGGATATTATTACCCTGAAAACCAATGCGAAGGGTACGCAATATCTCACTGCGGAGGGTTGGCAGAATTTTACTATCTACAATCAGTCAGTTATGAGCCATACGGGCAAGAGCAAAGAACAAATCACCATAGAAACTATCTGGGGCCCGGTGATCGGTAAAAATCATAACGGAGAAATGATTGTCCACCAGTGGGTAGGCTATGCTCCGCAAGCGGTTAATTTGTCTTTACTGGATCTAGAAGGTGCCTTTTCGACCAAAGAGGCGTTAAAAATTGCGCCGAATATGGGCTTACCGCCCCAAAACATGATGCTGGCGGATCACGAAGGGCACATTGCCTGGACCATTGCGGGAGCTATTCCGCGCCGGGAAAGTCAGGCAGTACCTGGGCAGGTGCGACGGTATGGTTGGGCTGGTTACCAGGCGGCAACAGATTATCCGGTGTTTATTGAACCAGATAAGCATCGTATCTGGAGCGCGAATAACCGGGTTATTTCCGGTAATAAACTGGCTATGGTTGGTTTCGAGGGGGGTGATTTGGGTGCCAGGGCGCAACAAATACGTGATGCTTTGCTGGCTAAAGAACAATTTCAGGAAACCGATTTGCTTGCCATGCAGCTGGATTCCCGTGCGCTATTTCTACAGCGCTGGAAACAATTGCTCAGTGCCAGCATTGCCGACTCTAATGAGGCAAGTCTGGTCTTTATGACCGAGGTACTTAATGGCGAACCCGATCTGGCTGCTCAGCCTGATTCTGTCGCTTATGGCCTGGTCAGAGCGTTCAGGAATATTGTCGTCAATCAGACCATTGGCTGGATTTATGATGTCCTGGAAAAAAACCATCCGCGGCTCTTTAAACGTTCATCGGTCGATAATCTGATCGAATATCCCGTCTGGGAGCTGGTGAGCAAGCAGCCACAGCATCTGCTTCCGGCGGGCTATGCCAGCTGGGATGAGTTTCTCCTGGCCGCAACCCGGCAGGCCTATAATGAGATAACCCGTAATGGAGAGAAATTGTTACAACAGCAAACCTGGGGTACACAGCATAGCATAGCCATTAGTCATCCACTCAGTGCGGCATTACCCGGTCTGGGAGTGTTTCTGGATATGCCCGTGTCTCCTCTTAGTGGTGACGTCAATATGCCCAAGGTACTGGGCAGTAACTTTGGCGCGTCCATGCGCATGGTGGTTGCACCAGGGCAGGAAGAAAAAGGCATTATGCATATGCCGGCCGGTCAGAGCAGCCACCCCCTGTCAGCTTATTATTCTAAGGGGCATCAGGATTGGGTAGCAGGTAAACCAAGTGAATTTTTACCGGGAAAAGCCAAATGGTTACTGGAGTTAAAGTCTATTCAATGAGGGTAAATTGCAGCTTTTAATTTTCCCGGTGTTTATCGCTTACTTTCCTGAGCATAGCTCTAACCCTGGTTTGCTCTGCATCGGTTAAAGCCCTGTAGCCTCTTGGGTATGGCCAGCCGTAACCCCAGCGAAATGAGGTGGGTAAATAAGGTGAACCTCCAACGCGAACAGCGGCCAGCATCAGGCGTGCAATGGCCGGTTCTCCTACATCGGCAACGCATTGTTTCAGGCTTTTATCGGCATTTTTCCTGTCCTGATAGGTACCACCTTGCCAGTAAGATTTATCGTGCTCAAAGCAACATTTTAACCACAGCTTATTTTGTTCTAATGTGCCGTCTGGAAAGGCACTGCAGCCATCCGACTGGAATGCTTTTAATTCAACCGCATGGGCAAAGCTGATGCTATTTAAAAAGACAATTATTAGTATGAGCTTCATTGGTGCAACTTAAAATTCAGTCCGGAAATAATATGATTATAGGTCAACAAGTCAACTATGTTATATTATGCGTTTTAATTGGGGAAGATTTAACCGGTTCTTTGGGTTAAAGCCAATAATGAGCAAATGTCCGGTGGCTAACGTGGGTAACAATATGACAATTCAAACAGAGGATGAACTAAGGCATGACTGGAGTATCACTGAGGTGCAGGCGCTTTTTGCACTGCCATTAAATGATCTCCTGTTTCAGGCACACAGCATTCATCGCGCTAATTTTGATCCAAATTCCATTCAAATCAGTACCTTGTTGAGCATCAAAACAGGCAGGTGTTCTGAAGACTGTGGTTATTGTTCGCAAAGTGCTCATCATACGACCGATTTGGAAGCAGAAGCCTTATTATCGCTGGAAGAAGTTATTGCCGCAGCGAAAAATGCCAAAGCGCAAGGCGCGGATCGTTTTTGTATGGGGGCTGCCTGGTCAAGACCCAATAAACGGGATTTTCCCAGAGTTCTGGAAATGATCAAGGCCGTTAAATCTCTTGAAATGGAAAGCTGTGTTACTCTGGGAATGCTGGATACTGATCAGGCCCGGCAATTAAAAGAGGTGGGTCTGGATTACTATAATCATAACCTGGATACTTCACCTGAATTCTATGGCAATGTGATTTCAACCCGGACATTTCAGGACCGCCTGGATACACTGAACCATGTTCAGGAAGCCGGAATTCATGTTTGCAGCGGCGGGATTCTGGGCATGGGTGAAGCACGTAAAGATCGTTCCAGCTTATTAATACAGCTGGCAAATATGCAACAACACCCGGACAGTGTGCCCATCAATATGCTGGTGCAGGTTGAGGGTACCCCACTGTTTGGCCAGGATGAACTGGAGCCTCTGGAATTTGTCCGCACTGTTGCGGTGGCGCGAATCATGATGCCGCGTTCAGTGGTCAGATTGTCCGCCGGCCGTGAAGAAATGTCGGATGAAATGCAGGCCCTGTGCTTTTTTGCCGGAGCGAACTCGGTCTTTTATGGTGAACGCCTGCTAACCACAGATAATGCCGATACTCAAAACGATGAAAAACTCTTTGACCAACTGGGTCTGAAAACACATCTGGAAAAAAAGAACCAATTTAAAAGCCAGCAAAAGCCAGGACACCCTGCAAACAGACCGGCCTTTCCAGCAGCAGGCAACCCCGGTCACACCGTAACCGGTTGATAATTTTTGACTTTGGATGATGTCTTAAAAAAAGATCTGCAGGCACTGCAGCAGCAATCCTTATATCGACAGCGAAAAATAACACAGGGCGCACAACAGGTGCACCTGACGGTAGATGGCGAATCGCTACTGAGTTTTTGCAGTAATGATTATCTGGGACTGGCAAATCACCCGGCCATAGCCCGGCAACTAAAACAGGGCATTGATCTCTATGGTGTGGGCAGCGGGGCGGCACATCTGGTCAGCGGCCATAGCCGGGCTCATCATGAGCTGGAAGAAACGCTGGCGGAATACTCCGGGCGCAGTCGGGCTTTATTGTTTTCTACCGGCTATATGGCCAATTTGGGGATTGTTAATGCCCTGATGGGCAAAGATGATTGTGTCTTCCTGGACAAACTCAATCATGCCTCATTAATTGATGCTGCACTATTATCTACGGCATTGTCCGGCAGCAAGCTAAAACGTTATCCGCACAATGATATCAAGCAACTGTCCAGACTTTTGTCAAAGAGTTCCCGGCCGGGGCTGGCTGCTAATGGCTCAGAACAGAGAAAGCTGGTTATGAGTGATGCGGTTTTCAGCATGGATGGGGATCTGGCCAGGGTCTCACAGATGAGCGCACTCTGCCAGCAACACAATGCCTGGCTTATGCTGGATGATGCGCATGGCTTTGGAGTGCTGGGGGCCAGTGGTGCAGGTATTGCCGAGGAATATGCTCTGGGCCAGGAACAGCTTCCTGTTTACATGGCAACTCTGGGTAAGGCTATGGGAGTAAGTGGAGCATTTGTTGCCGGTAGTGATGCGCTGATCGAAACACTGATCCAGAAAGCCCGTACGTTTATTTATACCACGGCCATGCCGCCGGCACTGGCTCATGCGTTATTAATGAGCATTAAAATTTCCCGTGAAGAAAGCTGGCGCAGAGAAAAGTTAAAACACCTTATTACATATTTTCGAGCGGGTGCCGAGCAGTTGGGGTTGTCGTTAATGGATTCATTGACACCGATTCAGCCTGTTCTGGTCGGCAATAATGATGCCGCCCTGCAAACTAGTCAGGCCTTGCAAAAACAGGGGATCCTGATCACTGCCATCCGTCCGCCCACCGTGCCTAAAGATACGGCGCGATTACGGATAACATTATCCGCAGGGCATGAAGAAAAAGATATTGATCGGTTATTGACGGCATTGGCGAATATCCGCTGGTAGGCGGACGGTTTATGCAGGAAGCAAATATTTGCGTAATAAAGCGTTATTTATGTCAAATTCTTATATTTGTTAATTACAATTATATGATATAAACTGAAGCGGATAATAAAAACAGATAAGCTCAGATGTCAAGGGAATGACTTTCAATCAGTCAACATTGTAATACTATTATACTACTAGAGTAGAGGTTCTGAAATGAAAAAAATGCTAATCGGTGTAGCAATAGCTACTACTACTGCCGTTTCTATGTCTGCCAGCGCATTCTGGGATGACGGAAACAGCAACACCAACTGGAACAGTTCAGGCTATAACAACATGTACAACAACGCTTACGGCAATGGTTATGGAAGCGGCTGGGGTGATGGTTCAGGTGATGCTGATATGGATGGTGATATTGAGATTA
>CBDTVA010000143.1:0-6891 GCA_965363935.1 uncultured Gammaproteobacteria bacterium
CCTCGAACGCTGCTCACACGCATTCTGGAATCCGCAACTCTGCTTACTCATCTGGTACTTGCTGCTGTCATCATGGTAATTAGCACGATGCACACAACAGTTTTGGCAGGTGCTGCAGAGGTAAAACTGTCCACTAACATGGCCACAACAGTTATGGAGGCGGATAAACGACAGACAGCATTTTTAAAAGTATCGCTGACCGGTTTTGAAGTGAATGATAAGCAGGCAAGGATACCCGCTAATATAGCCATTGTTCTGGACAAATCAGGCTCTATGCGGGGGCAAAAAATTGATTATGCCCGCCAGGCTGCAATTCATGCCATTGCTAAATTAAGTAAAAATGATATTGTTTCCGTGGTCACTTATGATTCGCACGTCAATGTCATTGTGCCAGCGACCAAGGTATCAGACAAAGATTCCATCAACCGTTTAATCCAGTCTATTAAAGCAGATGGCAATACAGCACTGTTTGCCGGAATAAGTAAAGGTGCAGCAGAGTTACGAAAATTTCTCTCTGCCAATCAGGTCAACCGGGTTATTCTGCTTTCCGATGGTTTAGCAAATGTGGGACCACAATCACCCTCTGAATTGGGACAATTAGGCGTATCCCTCTCCAAAGAAGGGATAAGCGTTACTACCATTGGTCTTGGTCTGGGTTATAATGAAGATCTGATGACTCAATTAGCCGGTTTTAGTGATGGCAATCATGCCTTTGTTGAGAAACCATCCGATCTGGTTAAAATCTTCCAGTATGAATTTGGCGATGTCCTGTCCGTGGTAGCTCAGGATGTGAACATTATTATTGAGTGCGGCGAAAACATCAGACCCATACGCATCCTTGGTCGTCAGGGCGAGATTATTGGTAATAAGATTAGCACCCGCCTGAATCAGCTTTACAGTGGCCAGGAAAAATTTATTCTTCTGGAGGTGGAAGTGCCTGAACACGAAGCAAATACACAAGCGGTTATTGCTGCAGTTAAAATAGACTATAATAACCTGTATACGCACTCCCGCTATAAGCTGAACGATTCAGTATCGGTGAACTTCAGTGCCTCGAAAAAAGAGGTGGAAGAATCCATAGATACCCGGGTTTATGAGTCTTCAGTTGAGCAAGTCGCCAATGAGTACAGTAAAGAAGCATTAATGCTTCGCGACAAGGGCGATATCAGCGGTGCCAGGCAGTTGCTTAACAAAAGCGCTGATTATCTTCAGTCCAATGCAGGAAAACTCTCTTCAGATCTGCTAAAAAAACAGGAAATGGAAGCTCGAAAGGACGCACAGGAACTGGATAATTCCAAAAACTGGATGAGAACACGTAAAGCGTTGAAGGAAAAACAATACAAACGATCAGTTCAACAGAGTTATTAAATATGACTTATTAAACAACATATTAGATTAATATTAACCCGAGGCAATGAGCAGAAGCAGTTACTTTAAACTTTGCTCATTAGCTCAGGGTTCACCTGGTACAGATGAAAAAGCGAATATTTTTTCTTTTATTTTTATTAATACCTGTCTGTCTATTAGTATGGTTTGGTTTTAAGGCCCAAACCAATGAACAACTCGCCACACAACAACAATACCAAAACCTGGCACATTCACAACTGAAACTTATCGATGAGAAAATTGCCAATTACTTTACACAGCTGGAGAGCTCACTGGTTGTCAAGAGCCATCAGCTTTTAATAAAGAGCCCTCAGCTGAACATAAAAAGCCCTCAACTGACCATAAAAAACCCTCAACTTAAGAATGAATCCCTCAAACAAAAATCCTCAAGCCAGTCTGAAAAGCCCTCAGAAAATAATAACTATGCCCATAAAATTCGTCAATTTTTAAAATATTCACCTTATATCCTTAATATTTATATATTCGATAAAACTCAGAAAACCATCTACCCATCACTGGCTCAGAAATTGTCTTCACAAGAACAGGAATTTGTCTCGAAAATTCAGGTCATCAGCAGAAATCAATCGCTATTCAAGATACAGCAGGAACTCGAAGCAGTTCATAAACAAAAGAACCTGACTCAAGCTGACACACAAACAGAAAACAATCGTATACAGGCCGTTAGTAAAAAACTATCACTGTTTAATCGCTCCAGTCAATTCGAAACAAAAACAGCGACACTAGAACATGGCTGGATTGCCTGGTATCTGGAGCGAAATTTACACCATCTATTCTGGTTTAAAGATAAACAGGAAAGGATTTATCTCTTGTATCTGGACCGAATTAGAATTTTATCGGAGTTAATTGCTCTGCTGCCGGAAAGTGCTCTCCCGACAGATAATAATAAAGCACATCGGGATATTAGCATAAGATTAACTGACTCAAATAATGAACTGGTTTATGAATGGGGGGCCTATCAGACAAATGATAATAAATCGATTAGCATGATGTTGTCTTATCCTCTTAGCAGCTGGAAACTCAACTGGTATGCAAAAGCACTCTCAGACAATAGCTATAAGCAAAAGTGGTCACTGCTTATTATAGCGATCCTTGCTTCATTACTATTGATGATATTAATGTTTATTATCTATCGTGACTACAACCGGGAAATAAAACAGGCGCAGCAACGGGTCAATTTTGTCAGTCAGGTTTCTCATGAACTAAAAACTCCCTTAACAAATATTCGTATGTATGCCGAATTACTTGAGGCAAAAATGGACTCTGAAGCAGAGACTGAACAATCCAAATCAAAACATTTTCTCGATGTAATTATTAATGAAAGCCAGCGTTTATCCAGACTGATTGAAAATGTACTAAGTTTTGCAAAAGTACAAAAAGCAACCTTAAAGATTAATCGAACTAAAGGTATTATTGATGAATGCATTGATAATGTCCTGCTCAGTTTTAGTCCCATATTGGCACAAAAAAACTTATCCGTGCAATTTAACCGAAACGCAGGAAACACTGTGTTGTTTGATTCCCAACTGCTTGAGCAGATCCTCAATAATTTGTTAAGTAATATTGAGAAATACGCGGCTCAGGGTAAACAGATAGACATCAATACCATTCAAAACCAAAACCAAAACCAAACAAAGATAGAGATAAGAGACTATGGCCCTGGAATAGCAGACAATGAACAGAAAAAGATCTTTAATCCTTTTTATCGCAGCAGCTCAAAATTAACAGAAGGTGTTTCAGGCACAGGTATCGGCTTAACTATTTCACAACAATTAGCAATACTGCATGGCGGTAGCCTGAGCTATAAAAGTGTTCCTGAAGGTGCTTGTTTTGTTATGCAGTTAGATACACCATCTGAAAACAAAAGCCTTCAGCAAAAGATTTCTGAGGAAAATAAATGAAAGTACTGATAGCTGAAGATGATCGCTATATCCGCGAAGGACTGTCAGAATTGCTTGAACAGGAAGGCTATGAGACGCAGCTTGCAGAAAATGGCCAACAGGCTCTGGATTATTATAATGAACAGGACTGCGCACTCGTTTTGCTTGATATTATGATGCCCGAAATGGATGGATATTCAGTCTGTAAAGCTATTAGAAAACAGGATGACAACACCCCGATTATTTTTATTACGGCAAAATCGGAAGAAATAGATCAGGTTGTCGGTCTGGAGCTGGGGGCGGATGATTACATCTTTAAACCCTTCGGCACTCGGGAAGTGATCGCCCGGATCCGAGCAGTGACACGCCGTTGTTTAAGACAGCAACGGGATATCTCAGAAGGTAATCAGTGCGAAAGTCTGGCAATGAATGATCTGCTGCTTTACCCGGATGAATTGAAAGCCAAAAGAGGCGAGCAGATATTTGAGCTGAGTTTAAGGGATAGTAAAATTTTATTATTACTGGCTCAGAATAAAGGTAAGGTAGTCGATCGTGATACCCTGTTTAATTATTGCTGGGGCAGAGATTATTTACCCAATAGCCGCACACTGGATCAACATATCTCAAAACTGAGAAAATTAATTGAACAGGATAATAAACATCCTGTTATTATTAAAACAGTGCATGGTGTAGGCTATCGCTTTGATGATTAATCTGACTTTTTCTATTAGCTGCTGACAGCAAAAGGATATTCACCCAATGGATGCACAGTTCCCCGGCACCAGTAAAAATAATGATACCAATAACAATAAAGATCTGGCAAATCTGGTATACATACTCCAGGCTGTTGCTGTTTTTACCGCTTTGCCTTTTATCATTGCGGTCATTATTAATTATATTAAACGCAGTGAAGTACAGGGCACACTGGCTGAATCTCATTTTCGCTGGCAAATCAGAACCTTCTGGTTTAGTCTGTTATGGGGCATTCTCGGAGGCATACTGATTCTGGTGCTGATTGGCTATGTTATCCTGTTGTGTAATTTTTTCTGGCTAATCTATCGAATTCTCAAAGGCTGGTTACGTTTAAATGATAATCAAACAATGTATAATGATTAATGTGTTAATGATATTAACTTTATTACATTTTTTCTATAAACGAGGAACCTATTTATGAACATATCGGCCACTTTTTCCAGCTTATTGTTTTTCTCTTGCCTGATGTTACTGTCTGGCGCGCATGCCGAAGTAGCCGGTATTCCGGACGGCTCTCAACTACAGGATCAGGCGGAAAAAAACACTACCATTATCAATACTCAGGCACTGAAAAAAATGTTGGATGAAGAACTGGATATGGTCCTGATCGATATTCGTACCGCTGTTGAAATTAGAAATTTGGAAGGTAAGATTGATGCACCTCAAAATGTTAATATCCCCAGGGGCTGGCTGGAATTTAGAGTCCAGAGAGTGGCTTTGGATAAAGACATCCCCATAGTTGTCTATTGTGGCGGCGGTCAGAGAAGTCCCTTAGCTGCCGAAACTTTGCAGAATATGGGGTATACCAATGTGAAAAACTATTCGGAAGGTTTTTTGGCCTGGAAAAAAGCCGCTCTACCCATAAAACCCTGATCTGAACTTAAGCCAGGCTTATATAAGGAATTTAAATGTTTAAAGTCAATGAGTATTTTGATGGCAAGGTGAAATCCATTGCCTTTAACAGCCCTGATGGTAGTGCAACGACAGGTGTTATGGCCGCTGGAGAATACACGTTTGCTACCTCTATGATTGAAATAATGACCGTCACCTGTGGCCAGATGCAGGTAAAACTCCCTGGTACTGACATCTGGAAAACCTATAACAGCGGTGACACATTTCGGGTTGAAGCCGGGCAGTCATTTGAGGTCAAAATGGAACAGGATACGGCTTATCTTTGCGTCTATAAAAGCAGCTAAAAAGCACCTGCAGTTCACAGGAGCTGCACTGAATCTCCCGGAAATTTTACTTTCCGGGTGATCTATTACTTAAATGAGCAACATTTTTACAGCGCAAAAATTGCCGGATAAAAGGTTGCTAAATGATTTATTCCCAACACTTCAGCGCTCAATAAATAGCCAACTATTGGCTATTACCCAAAAGCTTAACTATACTTCTATGTCTAAGTTTTATTAAATTGGGGGCTACAACTCAATGCGTTTGCAGATCAAGGTTTTTGTCACCACTGCAATCATTTTTCTTTTACATTTCATCATCCATAGTTACATTGGTCAGCGCCAAATCAAGCCTGAGGTGATAGCCAATATCAAGGAAAATGCACGAACAGTTCGTGGCATATTAATGTCATATCGTGGTGTCTATCAAAAAATTTTTCTTACTCATAATATCCCTATTAACGACGGAACAATAGAATTTCTGCCTGCCCACGCCATTAGCCGGATATCCCGTGACTTTTCTCAATGGGTAGATACCGGACTCAGCTTTAACAATGTCTCTGATCAGCCCAGAAATCCTGGCAATCAGGCGGATGCCATCGAACTTGAATCCATACAGTTTTTTCGCCAGAATCCCGATGCTATTGAACGCTTTGTGCCTTTCACAACCGAAGCAGGAGAAAATTTTTATCATTTTAGTCAACCAATCATCGTTAAGCCGCACTGTATGAAGTGCCATAGTACAAAAGATAAGCCACCCAAAAGCATCCAGAAGCGTTATGACGCTGCCTACAATTACGAAATTGGCGACTTACGCGGCATTATGAGCATTAAATTACCGGCAAACATTATCGAACAACGTACCCGGCAGCTACTTAAAAATAACATCGTAATCCATTTGCTTGGCATGCTACTGTCTTTTATCCTGATTGCCTTTTTAATGAACCGCACCGTTTTATCCAGGATAAAACTTTTACAAAGCAGTTCAGAAAAAATGGCAGCCGGGGAATATGACACAAAAATTGAGCTATCCGGTAATGATGAGTTGACCCATATGGGGCAGACATTCAATCACATGGCCCGGACCATTGCACGCAGAGAACACTCTCTGCTCAAACAAAAATCTCTGTATCATGCACTCAGTCAGACCAATAAAAGTATTGTTCAGCTGGATACCAGTGACAAATTGTTCACACAAATATGCCGCATTGCCACCACTCAGACCAATATTATTCTAGCCTGGGTAGGCCTAGTAAATCCTGAGCAAAACAAACTGGAGCGTATTTCCAGCTCAGGCAAAGCAAAAGACTGCCTGGAGGATATCGATTTTTCTCTGGACCCGGATCTGTCTCATAATTCCGGTCCTGTTAATACGGCCTTCCATAAGCAAAAGATAGTCATAAGTAACGATTATCTTAATGATCCTGATACTGCCTTGTACCACGACTATGCGCAGCAAGCAAATATTAAAGCAGTTGCATCTATACCAATCCACAAGGACAAGCATATTATCGGAGTTTTTTCTGTTTATTCCGATCAAATCGACTATTTTACCGACGATGTTGTTGATTTATTGCAGGAAATGACCAGCGATGTCGAATATGCCATACAGCATTACGAATTAAAGCAACAGCATATTCAATCCCAACAGCAACTGGAACAATCTTCCAGAAAACTCGCTG
>CBDTVA010000144.1:0-6851 GCA_965363935.1 uncultured Gammaproteobacteria bacterium
TAACCAGATCAGCAACCACACTGCCTACCCAGGCAACCACCAGACAGCCATAGGTAATTAAAATCGTTTCAAAGGCCTGATACAGACCCAGTTCCATTAACATCAGGGCAATCGCCACATTAAAAAACAACCAGACGACTCGCCCCGGATGACTATGCGTCAGACGCGAGAAAAAATTACCCCAGGCAATTGAACCGGCATAGGCATTTGTGACATTGATTTTCAGTTGTGAAATCACAACAAACACCCCCATTAGCCACAATGCCATATCAGGATTAGAGGTAATATAATTAAATGCCATGGCATACATATGCGCCGGATCACTGGCCAGTGACGCAATGACACCTTGATTCAGGGCAAGAACAGCCAGAAATGAACCGATAAATAATTTTACAACACCAAATACCACCCAGCCCGGACCCGCACCAATCACCGCCATCCACCACTGAATTTTATTGGCTGGTTTTTTTTCCGGTAAGAAGCGTAAGAAATCCACCTGCTCACCATTTTGCGCGATCAAAGGAAAAATAACGGCAGCCGCTGCACCAAACAGGAGTATATCAAAACTGTGTTTTTCCACTGCGACAGGACTGGCATAAGTAAGCCATTGTTCAAACGCGCCAGTTTCTGAAACGGCAATAAAAACCAGCGGCAGAATTTGTAATACCAGCCAGACGGGTTGAGTCCAGGCCTGAAAATGAGATATACGGGTAATACCATGGGTGGCCAGAGGAATAACAACCAGCGCACTGATAACATAAGCAATTGATAACGGGATATCCGTCAGCATATTAATGGCCATTGACATTATGGCCGCTTCGAGGGCAAAAAATATAAAGGTAAAAGAGGCGTATATTAAGGATGATACGGTCGAGCCAATGTAGCCGAAACCTGCCCCTCTGGTCAGTAAATCAATATCCACTCCATCCCTGGCGGCATAATAGGAAAGCGGTAAACCCGACAGGAAAATGATGCCGCCCACCACCAGAATGGCCCACAGGGCGTTTATGAAACCATAATCCAGAGTAATGGCCCCGCCAATGGCTTCCAGAGCCAGAAATGACACCGCACCCAGTGCGGTATTGGCGACCCAGCCTGCTGACCAGCGACGCGATTTTTTTGCCGTATAGCGTAAGGCGTAGTCTTCCAGAGTTTCATTGGCGACCCATTGATTGTATTTTCGTCGATTAGCTAATACATCTTTATTCATACAAAAATTTATCCGACAATCAAATAGATAGCATTTTATTTTTTTCTCTATACGTCATTTGACGTATGCCTATGCGCCAGTTATCGAATTTAACCCAGAAGCAATCACCGGTAAACTGTTTATAAGTTCAAATCTCATAAGCACACAGGAAATTATACCATGCTGACAAACTCTCTGAAAAAATTAGCACTCGCCGCAGCGCTCACCGCATCGACACTCTCCGGGGCAAGCATGTCCTGGGCCGCAGATACCATCAAGGTAGGTGTTTTACACTCTTTATCCGGCACCATGGCCATTAGCGAAACAACACTAAAAGATACCGTGCTAATGATGGTTGCAGAGCAAAATAAAAAAGGCGGTCTGTTAGGCAAACAACTGGAGGCAGTGGTTGTCGATCCGGCCTCTAACTGGCCGCTGTTTGCAGAAAAAACCCGGGAATTGATTGAAAAAGAAAAAGTAGATGTGATTTTTGGCTGCTGGACTTCTGTGTCCCGAAAATCCGTTCTACCGGTCATTGAGGAACTCAACGGCTTACTTTTCTACCCGGTCCAGTATGAGGGTGAAGAATCCTCTAAAAACGTCTTTTACACGGGCGCAGCGCCGAATCAACAGGCCATCCCTGCGGTTGATTATCTGATGAATGACATAGAAGTTAAGCGTTGGGTCCTGGCCGGTACTGATTACGTTTACCCGCGTACAACCAATAAAATTCTGGAAGCTTATCTATTAGCCAAAGGCGTTAAAAAACAAGATATTATGATTAATTATACGCCATTTGGTCATTCTGACTGGCAAAGTATTGTTTCTGATATTAAAAAATTCGGCTCTCAGGGTAAAAAGACCGCGGTTGTTTCAACCATAAACGGTGATGCCAACGTGCCCTTCTACAAAGAGCTGGGAAATCAGAACATTTCTTCAGAGAACATCCCCGTGGTTGCCTTTTCAGTGGGTGAAGAGGAATTATCCGGTATAGATACCAAGCCTCTGGTCGGCCATCTTGCCGCATGGAACTATTTTATGAGTGTTGAAAACCCGGAAAATGAAGCCTTTATCAAACAATGGCATGCGTTTATTAAAGACGATAAGCGGGTAACCAATGATCCCATGGAAGCGACTTATATCGGCTTTAATATGTGGGCCAAAGCCGTTGAAAAAGCCAAATCTCTGGACACTGATGCGGTTGAACAGGCCATGATAGGCATTGAAGCGGCCAACCTGACCGGCGGCACTGCAGTGATGAATAAAAACCATCACCTGTCCAAGCCGGTACTGATTGGTGAAATTCAGGATGACGGTCAGATTGAAACGGTCTGGTCAACAGAGTCTACCGTTGCTGGTGATGCCTGGTCTGATTTTCTGCCCGGAAGCAAGGATTTGATTTCTGACTGGACAGCCCCCGTCAAGTGCGGTAATTACAATACGAAAACTAAAAAATGTACTGCAAAATAATCCATCACCTATAAATTTTTCCCGGACTTTATGTGCCAAACATTAAGTTCGGGAGAAACCACTCACTTATTGTCGTACTCTTAATTGCTGAGCTGTAACAATGAAACCTATATGTCGAAGATACCCCATACTCGTGCAGCTCGTTTATCTGATGGCTTTGCTTTTTTTGTCCACCAGTCTGTTGGCAAATACCAAGCTGTCTAATAGTCATGCGAGCAGTGACAGCCTTACTCAAATCGAACACTTGCTGCCGCAATTGTTAGATAAAAATTTCAAGAAAAAAATCAGTACTGTTGAACAACTTTCCGGTATTGATGATCCACAAACCATTATCCTTTTAGAAAGCCTGCTTGAGTCCAGATTGTTTTATCAAAAAGCCGATAAAAACATAGTGATTATCAACAAACAGGAACAGGGCTATGAGATATTTAATGCACTGACTAATAAAAAAATTGCCCTGGTTGAGAAAAAAACCTTAAAAAAAATCAGCACCAATAATAAGCTGAGAAAAACCATTCGCACCCTCCTGGCACAGAAGAAAATTTTACATCCTGAGCTCACTATTCGTCAGGCCGCCTTGCAGGAAATTCTCACCAGTAATGACAGCAGCTTGTTACCCGTCCTGAAACAAGCCCAGCAGGAAGAAAGTGATACTGACCAAAGCGATTTACTTAAGCTTGCAATCGCCCTGATTGAAGTTGACAGCAAAGATAATAATACCCGTTTGTCGGCCATTAAGTTACTGGGAAACAGTCTCTACCCTACCGCCAAAGGTAAGCTTAGTGATATTCTTGGTACCAACGAACAGGGTGAATTTATTGAACAGAACCAGCAGGTTCTTAAAGCAGCCCAGAAAGCCATGACACGAGTTGAGTCCAAACTGTCATTATTTTCCAATCTGGAAACTATTTTCTTTGGCCTCAGTCTTGGCTCTGTGTTATTACTGGCCGCTATCGGTCTGTCCATCACCTTTGGCGTTATGGGTGTCATCAATATGGCACACGGTGAATTAATCATGATTGGTGCCTATACGACCTATCTAGTCCAGCAAATCATGCCCAACGATATTGGTCTGTCACTGATAGTGGCCATCCCGGCAGCGTTTACAGTGTCCGGTTTATTTGGTGTAGCCATTGAGCGCGGCGTTATCCGGCACCTGTATGGCCGGCCTCTGGAAACACTGCTGGCCACTTTTGGTATCAGCCTGCTGTTACAGCAAATGGTGCGTACCCTCATATCCGCGCAAAATGTTGCCGTCGTCACGCCTTCATGGTTAAGCGGTTCATTGATAATCAACCCGGCATTTTCCATAACCTACAACCGATTTTACATCTTCTTTTTTGCTCTGCTGGTGTTTGCGCTGTTAATGCTCATACTGAAAAAAACATCGTTAGGATTACAGGTCAGGGCTGTAGCGCAAAACCGCAGCATGGCCACAGCCATGGGCATTAAAACTCAATGGGTTGATTCGTTAACCTTTGGTCTGGGATCAGGTGTTGCCGGAGTGGCAGGCGTTGCGTTAAGTCAGCTAACCAATGTCGGCCCTAATCTGGGTCAGGCTTATATTATTGATTCATTTATGGTCGTGGTGTTTGGCGGTGTGGAAAATCTCTGGGGCACATTGGTTGCAGCAATGACCCTTGGTATCACCAATAAATTCCTGGAACCCTGGGTGGGTGCTGTTATGGCGAAAATTATTATGCTTATCTTCCTGATATTATTTATTCAGAAACGCCCTAATGGACTCTTTCCTCAGAAAGGCCGTTCTTCGGGAGGACATTAATATGTTGATCAATCGCTTCTTTCCACAATTTATGCACAGTGATAAAGGCGGTAAATTGCTGTTATCCCTGTTAGCACTGCTGGTTCTGGTGGTGGTTGTTTTTAATACGCTTATTCCGGAATCATCCGCGCTGCATATTCCCACCTATATGGTGACCTTATTAGGCAAATACCTGTGTCTGGCATTACTCGCCATAGCCCTGGATCTGGTCTGGGGTTATTGCGGTATCCTCAGTCTTGGACACGCGGCATTTTTTGCTCTGGGTGGTTATGCTATGGGTATGTATCTGATGCTCCAGATTGGCGATCGCGGTGTCTACGGCAATCCTGATTTACCCGATTTTATGGTCTTTCTAAACTGGCAGGAACTGCCCTGGTATTGGCAGGGTTTTGATTCTTTTGCCTTCGCCGCAGTAATGATCCTGTTAGTTCCGGGCATACTGGCTTATGTATTTGGCTGGTTAACCTTTCGCTCAAGGGTGACTGGCGTTTATTTGTCCATTATGACTCAGGCTATGACCTATGCACTGATGCTGGCCTTTTTTAGAAATGAAATGGGTTTTGGCGGCAATAATGGTTTAACTGATTTTAAGGATATTCTGGGTTTCAACCTGCAATCAGATGCCACCCGAATCATTATTTTTTCTTTATCCGCTATCGCTCTGGCTGCCGGGTATATTGCATCTCGTTATATCGTGGAATCCAAACTGGGTAAAACCGTTATGGCAATCCGTGATGCGGAATTGCGTACCCGTTTTATTGGCTATAAGGTGGAAAATTTTAAGTTATGGATTTTTGTATTTTCTGCCATGCTGGCCGGTGTTGCCGGGGCACTTTATGTGCCCCAGGTCGGGATCATTAACCCGGGTGAATTTTCACCCCTGAATTCGATTGAATTAGCGATCTGGGTAGCCATTGGTGGTCGGGGCACCTTATTTGGTGCAGTTATAGGTGCCTTATTAGTTAACTACGCGAAAACTTATTTTACCGGTGCCCTGCCGGAATTCTGGTTGTTTGCCTTGGGCACTTTATTTATTGTCTCCACACTCTATCTGCCCAGAGGTATCACAGGCCTGTTTGATAAGTTTTCTAAAAGTAATAAAGTTGAAGAGAGCCATTTAAAAACACCTGAGTCTCAGGAGAAAACAACATGAATACGCTGGATAGATTCCGTGATGTGCTGCGCCGTGACCGCACCTTTGATCATACCATTGTTGAGACAAACTCATTTTTACAGGGTGTTCACACTATACAATCCGGTGAACTGGATGTCAGTCACGGACCGGTTCTTTATCTGGAAGATGTCAGTGTCAGCTTTGATGGTTTTCAGGCATTAAACAAGTTATCACTGTATATTGATGATGGTGAATTGCGTTGCATCATTGGTCCCAATGGCGCTGGTAAAACAACCATGATGGATGTGATCACCGGAAAAACCCGACCTGACACTGGTCTGGTCTATTTCGGGCAAACCATGGACCTGACAAAAATGCAGGAACATGACATTGCCACTTCCGGTATTGGCCGAAAATTTCAAAAGCCGACGATTTTTCCTGACCACAGTGTCTGGGAAAATCTGGAACTGGCAATGAAAACCGATAAAGGGGTCTGGCATACCCTGTTTACTAAACTGACTTCCGAACAAGGTGATCATATTGAAGAAGTGATGGGTATTATTGGTCTGAAAGAACTATGTTACTCTAAAGCCAATCTGCTCTCTCATGGACAAAAGCAATGGCTGGAAATCGGTATGTTATTAATGCAGGACCCCAGAGTGTTACTCGTGGATGAGCCTGTCGCGGGAATGACGCACCAGGAAATGGACAGAACTGCAGAGTTATTATCCAGTCTCGCAGGTAAACATTCCGTCGTTGTGGTTGAACATGATATGGATTTTGTCCGTTCCATTGCCAATCAGGTGACTGTCCTTCATGAGGGAAGTGTTCTCGCGGAAGGCACAATGCAAGAGGTGCAGAACAATCAAAAAGTTATCGAGGTTTATCTGGGCGAATGAATATTTTAAGCACTAAATCACTCAACCAATTTTATGGTGAGAGCCATATCCTGTGGGATCTTGATATTGATATTAAACAGGGCAGCTGTGTCTGTTTAATGGGCCGAAACGGTGTGGGGAAAACCACCCTGCTCAAATCCATTATGGGTTTACTGCCTGTTCACTCTGGAACTATCCAGTTTAACGGGCAGGCACTGGAAAACCACAATGCTTCGGCCAGAGCACAAGCTGGCATCGGGTATGTACCACAGGGTCGGGAAATTTTTTCTCAATTAACGGTTCTGGAAAATCTGCAAACGGGTTTAATTGCCCGTAAAGACAAATGTAAAGAATTACCGGAAAAAATCTTTGAATTATTTCCGGTATTAAAACAGATGCTAAAACGCCGTGGCGGTG
>CBDTVA010000145.1:0-6827 GCA_965363935.1 uncultured Gammaproteobacteria bacterium
AATCTGCTGGTCTTCTGCGTTGACGCTATAAATCATTTTTTCCTTGCGGTTAAACAGGATAAAACCTTTAACTTTCCCGGAATCATCAATATTATCATCAATACGCAGAAAATCCGACGTAACCATCATGCTAACCGGAGTGTGCTCCGTCCCCTGCTCGTATTCTGAAAAGTGAATAATAGTAGCCGGTATGGTTTCCTTATTTGCCCCGCCCTCACTGGCACTGGCCGAAATTGAAACCAGAAGCACGACTAAGACAGGCAAGATGCACAAAGAAACACTTTTCCTTCTCATTCCCTGATTTTGACGGGTCCTGTATCGAATCATTAGTCTCATCTGTTTGCTCTTTATTCGCATTTTACCGGCTTTGTTTACTCACATGAGTTTCTATTGCCTGAGCTTTAGTTTCTGTTACTTTGTTTGCTGCCCTGGATGAGCGCTTAAAGCTTGGCCAATACTTATCAACGACCATCACACGCTGTTGTTCCAGCCAGAGTTTTTGTTGTTCATCATATTCCAGCCGGGCTATTAACACACTGCGGCGTGTATTATGAAAGTGTATTTTTAATTTATAAGCCATTTCTTTGGCCGTGTAGAGATGTTCATGCAGTGTTGAATACACCTGGGGTACCAGCCAGTTGAGTTTTTCCAGCATAACCCAGCGCCCCAATTCACCCGGATCTGACAGATACCAGGTATCAATGGTTCCCCAGGTGCCGGTCAGACAATTGGCATTAATCAGTTTCGTTTCATTGTCATTCAATATCCCTTCCCCGCCTCGTTCACCAGTGAGCGGGAAAAAAATCATGCCCTTTATAATGCCCTGTTGCTGACAGTGAAATTTTTCATCCTGCAGGGCAAACTGCTGCACCAGTCTGGCTTTGGCATCCTGAGTGTTTGACAGGAGTAATTGTTTTTTAAACAGGTGTTCGAGCTTGCGTTCATACCAGTCACCGCCATTGGGACCAATCAGACGTTCAAAACCAAACTCATCGGGTTTAAGCAGATAAAACTTTACGGCAATTTCCAGGTGATTTAATTGCTTGTTGTTATCCAGGTAAACAAAATCCATTTCCCCGAGGGTTTTCTTAAACGGGTTTAATGTGCCTTGATCCAGGATTTGGATATGAGAGGTATATCGAAGCAGTTCAGACTGATTTTGCAATTGTTCCAGTATAAATGCCCAATAGGCTTCAAAGCGGATGCCAAGACGCCAGGATTTATATCTTTCCAACCATTGTGTCAATTGCGCCGGATCAGTATCCAGCTGGTCTAGAAACGGGCGGATTTTTTCATAGCTTTGCTGACACCACTGCTGACTGACACAGGCAGGATAGTCACCGGATTCAGTCACCAGGCCAGGGCTGATTAAAGACCACACCAGGGCGCGTACCTGCGGATTTTTATAGCGACAATAGGCTGGGATAGTATCCATGCTCTTATCCATAAAGCCACTCTCCATCAACCAAGCAAAGACAATCCCCGCTGCAGGTCATTTTTAATGTCTTTAATTGACTCCAGACCTACCGCAATACGCAATAGCCCATCACTGATACCTGCTTTTTCACGTTCCTCAACGGGCACACGCCCATGAGTTGTCGTAGCCGGATGGGTAATGGTAGTTTTCACATCCCCCAGATTGGCCGTGATGGACAACAGCAGGGTGCTGTCCACAACTTGCCAGGCTAGATCTCTGCTGTTATTTTTTAATTCAAAAGATACCAGACCACCATAACCGGATTGTTGTTTAGTAGCCAGATCATGTCCCGGGTGGTTTTTCAGCCCTGGATAATACACCTTACCCACAACTGGATGCTGTTCCAGCCACAGCGCCAGTTCCATGGCGTTGGCGCAATGCGCCTTCATCCTTAAACTCAGTGTCTCCAGACCTTTCAAAAACACCCAGGCATTAAATGGACTCATAGTAGGTCCTGTGGTTCTAAGCACACCATAGACTTCAGTGCCCACCAGCTCTTTTGAACCCAGTACAGCACCGCCGACGCCCCTGCCCTGACCATCAAGATATTTGGTTGCAGAATGGATAATCACATCAGCCCCGAGGTCTAGCGGTTTTTGCAGGGCCGGAGTACACAGGCAGTTATCAACCACCAGCAGGCAATCGTGTTGATGAGCCAGTTCAGCCAGTTTTCCCAGATCAGCAATTTCAACCAGTGGATTTGAAGGCGTCTCAAGAAATAAAATTCGCGTGTTATCTTGAATTGCAGCTTCCCAGGCAGATAAATCGGTCAGATCAACATAGCTGGTTGCAACATTAAATCGTGCCATGTAATTATTGAACAGTACAACCGTCGAACCAAAAATAGCCCGTGAAGACACAATATGATCGCCGCTTTTCAAAAGCCCCAGGCAGGTACTCATAATAGCGGCCATGCCGGATGCAGTAGCGACACAGCTTTCTGCCCCCTCCAGTGCAGCCAGACGATTTTCAAAGGCGCGTACGGTAGGATTGGTAAAGCGGGAATAAATATTGCCCGGTTCATCCCCGGCAAAACGAGCCGCTGCCTGGGCAGCTGAAGTATAAACATAACTTGACGTAAGAAAAATCGCTTCATTATGTTCAGCTTCGCCGGTTCTCTGGTACCCGGCTCTGATTGCCAGTGTATCAAAACCCAGCTCTGCATCAATGGCAGATAAATCATCTCCGTTCATTTATTGCTCTCAGTGGTCAGTCTATGTTCAACAGGTGTGTTAGGATCAGTGAAGCCCTGAATTATAATGGCTTCTGTTCAGTCTGTCAGCGTTTTACATGCAGGATGTCCAGATTGAGCCGCTGCCGATCATCAAACAATCGTTTGGCAATCATCCATACCGCCAGCATAATACCAAATCCAGTACCGGCAGCAATAAGGAAAAAGATCAGGATCTGGTACTTTACCGCTTCAACCGGCGGCGTCCCGGAGAGTATTTGTCCGGTCATCAAACCTGGTAGACTCACCAGCCCGGCAATGGCCATTGAATTAATGATGGGTATCATTCCGGTGCGTATACTTTCTGCACGAATTTCCTTAACCACCTCGTGATAGTCCTGCCCCAGTATCAAGCGTTGCTCTATAATCAACCTCTGTTGATAAACACTTTGATTCAATTTATCCATGCCCAATGAAATGCCATTCATGGTATTGCCCAGTAACATACCCAGCAAAGGAATGGCATATTGGGGAGTATACCAGGGTGTCGGGGCCACAATCACCAGCAAAGCCAATAAAGCCATGGCAAAGGACGATAGAAACAGGGCACTGGTACCAATTTTAAACCCCACCCAACGCTTCAGGGGATATTTTTGTCTGGCATTGATTTCAAAACCGGCAACTAGCAGCATGATCATGGCGATAGTACCCAGAAGAAACAGATTGTTACTATTGAAAATCAGCTTAAGTATATAGCCAATCAAAAGCAATTGAATGACATTACGAATAGCAGCGATGATCAGCTGTTTGGAAATGTCCAACTGTAACAGTAAGCTGGTGATTGCCAGCAGAATAATCAGGCCGGAAGCAATAACCAGATCCCATGGCGTCAGATGAATCACGGCTCTACCCCGACAGCTTGAGTTGCAGTAGTTTGCCTCACTTCATACTTTCCCGTATTCATAGTCAACAAGTACTGGCTTACCCGCGCAAGTTGTTTGTTGTCGTGGCTGATCCAGAGCACTGGAACCTGATGTTTAGCCTGATAATCCGCAATCAGTAGTTCCAGCTTTTCCCGGTTGACTTTGTCCAGGTTCGCGGTCGGTTCGTCCAGCAGTAATGCTTCGGGCTTATTTAATAACACCCGGATACATGCCAGCCTCTGTTTCTCACCACTGGACAAATGATTTATTTGCCAGTCAAGAACCTCTTCCTGGAAACCCAGACTGCTAAAAAGCGTGTTATCAAAATATTGAAAATGTTCACCAACCGTTTCACACCACCACTGGCTATCCGCCGGCAATAACGCCACCCGTCTTCGCCACTGAGGTGCTGAAATGGTTTGAGATTCAACATCACCGAGAAAAATTTTGCCCTTATGAGGTATCATGTCGGCCAGCGCTTTTAATAATACCGATTTACCTATACCCGAAGGTCCGGTAATCCCCATGCAACTGCCCGCTGGTACAGAAAAATCAAATATTTGCCTAAAACCTGCTAAAATTGCGGATAGATCAAGATTTTTTACCGTTAAATCAGACATATGTGGTCATTAAAGGCCATATAATATTTTCCCATAAAAAGTGAAGTTAAAAAAACAATGGCCAATTTTAAAATAACATTCCACACTATGCTATAGTTGATGTACTATAAATGAGCTGAAACAGGACCAAAACAAAATGGTCCATTAACAATTATCCATAGTCCGGGCTAACACATAGCATTTATTGATACCCCATGAGTCTTTACCCCGTCTGGCTTGATCCAGACGATACCCATATCGAATTTCCTCATCCAGATCACGCTCTCACCGAACCTGACGGTCTACTGGCAGTGGGCGGAGATTTATCCCCGCAACGTATCGTCAATGCCTATTTAAACGGTGTTTTCCCCTGGTATAGCGCTGGTCAGCCCATTTTATGGTGGAGCCCCAACCCTCGTGCGGTATTGTTCCCTGAGAAACTGCATGTGTCTAGAAGTCTCAGTAAATTCATCCGTAAAAATGTTTTTACAACAACCATTGATCAGGCATTTGAACAGGTTATCAACTTTTGTGCAGCAACGTCCAGAAAAGATCAGAACGGCACCTGGATCACTGACGAAATGAAACAGGCTTATACCCTACTACACAAAATAGGACTTGCCCATAGCACAGAATGCTGGTTTGGCGATCAGCTAGTAGGCGGCTTGTATGGGATAGCACTGGGTAAAGTATTTTTTGGGGAGTCCATGTTTTCTCATAAAACCAACGCTTCAAAAGTTGCCTTTATACATCTGCTAGACGAATTAAAAAAGGCCGACTATGCTTTAATTGACTGTCAGGTAACCACTGAACACCTGCTCAGCCTGGGCGCCGAGGAAATAACGAGAAACCAGTTTCTTAAGCTGGTCAAAAAACACACGCTGCCATTTTTTGATAAAAATAATAACAATAACTGGTTAGGCTAACCAAATGTCTAATTGAATGAGCTACATGGAACCCGAATTTTTACAAAAGCCGATAAATTTATATCTTTCGACTGAACATGAGTGCAGCTATTTGCCGGATCGTCAGGCAAATAGTCTGTTTGTTGATCCAGAGACTGAAATGAGCGCCAATATTTATTCAGCACTCATCCAGCAGGGCTTTCGCCGTAGCGGTAAATATGTCTACACTCCTTACTGTAAAAAGTGCCATGACTGTATTCCCGTACGTCTGAACGTTCAGGAATTCACCTTAAGTCGCTCACAAAAACGCTGTAAAAACAAGAACAAAAATCTAATTATTGAAGCAAAATCTCCGCTGTATGATAAAGCTCAGTATCAACTCTATAAAAACTATGTCACGTTAAGACACCCTGGCGGCGGTATGGATGAACCCGATGGTGACAAATACCTGGACTTTCTCACATCTCAATGGAGTAATACCACCTTTTTTGAATTTCGTGAAATGGACAAGGTGATCGGAGTGGCCGTTACAGACATTGTCATCAATGGCCTGTCCGCAGTCTATACCTTCTTTGACTCTTCACCTGAATACCAAAAACGCAGCCTGGGTGTCTATTCAATTTTATGGCAGGCCGAAGAAGCCAGGCGTCGCGGCATGAAATGGCTGTATCTGGGTTATTGGATTAAAGCCTGTGATAAAATGAACTATAAGGACAAGTATCAGCCTTTGGAATATTATTACAACCACCAGTGGCAATCTATTCGACCTGCTGTTTCCCGGTAATCCGGTAAAAACAGACCGCATTTATTAACCTTACTCACTGCCCCCCCCCCCGCTCGAAACTTAAAAAACTTTTTAGCAATATCATTTAACTTATTGTCTTAGTTGTAGTTTTTTCAAAAAAATATAACCCCCTGATTTTAAAAAATTATTTCTTAATATTTTTGTGAGCAAAATCCTAAAGGATATTGGCACAATGACGATATTAAAACTATTCATGACCTACAACAGGCTGCCAAATGCTCAGTGCAATTAACCGATTAACCAATAGTTTTGAACAGCAACACGGCTTCAGACCAAACTTGTTGTATGTCAATACTGCACAATTGGAATTACTGAAAAAACAATTTTCTGAACCAGACATTGAAATTCTGGCACAGTTAATTGGTATGGATGTGGTTATTTTTGAAACCACATCACTCCCCCATGTATCCTGGGCTCAAATTCCCTGGAAGCATTCAAAAACAGCCTAGTTGGAGATTTTTTCCATGTTATTGCAAATTAGGTATTGCTAAAATTATCTACTTGGGGCAATATCACGCCTTGCAAATATTATGCTTAATACACATTAACACAGATTATTTATAGCGGTTATTTTTGGCGAGAAGTTATGGCAAAAGAAGAAGGTATTGAAATGGACGGCACTGTGGTAGACACTTTGCCAAACACCATGTTCCGGGTTGAACTGGAAAACGGTCATATTGTTACCGCTCATATTTCAGGAAAAATGAGAAAAAACTACATCCGTATTCTGACAGGTGATAAAGTGACAGTGCAACTCACACCCTATGATTTAAGCAAGGGCCGTATTACCTATCGTGCTAAATAGAACTCGTTATTAAGTTAAGCCTCTATAGACAAAATTCAAACAAAAAAAACCTCTGTCATTCTCATTGACACAGGTTTTTTTGGTATGTCTATGTGATTCAAGATACTAATAAACTTTATCAATCTTGTCCTTGTCCACTTCA
>CBDTVA010000146.1:0-6772 GCA_965363935.1 uncultured Gammaproteobacteria bacterium
TTATCCCCATTAAGGATCTGCGAGGCAATAGCAGCACACTGGCGACCCAGATCCGGGTAGTCCCAATCAAGGGCATAGAGTGCTCCAGCTTTGACCCAGGCGCTCGACAGTCCAATAAAAGGGATGCGATTGCGAAATGAATACAGCAGCACCGCTTTTGCCGTCTTGCCGGAATAGACCGTATTATCCGCTATACTTAATATACTATCGGCCTTGCGGCCCAATAACTTTAGTGCCGAGGGCAGTTTTTTAGCCGATGTGACCGGAACTGCAATGATCTCAAGGCCCAATTTGGCGGCTGCAGTCCTGGCCTCATCCACCCATTTCTGATTGTTTTTCGGATCGTAGAGAATGCCTACACGTTTGGCTTTGGGCAGAATGCGGCGATGCCATTGTAACTGCTTCCGGGCTGAGGTTTTGAGCAGCACCGCCGTTGCACGGGAGTTATCCTGCAGTGCTTTGCTGTTGAGGATCATGGTTGCTACCAGGTTCCGCTCTGACAGCGTTGCAACTGACTCGCGCACCGCTCTGGAGCCCAGAGCAAAAACCAGTGCCGATTTTTGCAGAGCCTTTTTATTTGCTGTGGAATCTGCCTGGATGAATTTAACGCCCGGATGCGCCTGCTTAAGTGTCGTTTTAAAACTCGCCACTGTTTGTTGGTAGGGCTTTGCCTGCTGGCTGCTGACAATGGCAATAAGCGGCATCTCCGCCCCCAGGGCAGGAATGGTTACTATCATCAAGGTCAGCAATATCGTCCTGAGCATGTGAGCTGGCCTTGGCGATGGCTTCATCGGACAGCCTTAAAATCCGGACAGTTATTAAAAGGCATAATCAAACTTGATACGGAAGGTGCGGCCATCCTGCTCAAGTTGAGCCTGTTCATGTTCTTCAGAACCCGGTATGGCGTACTCCTCATCAAACAGGTTGTAAATACTTGCCGAAATCTTCAGGTCTTTAATCCAGTTCTTGTTGAACAGGGTCAAATTGGTAATAAAGCGTGAGTCAGTCTCATCACCGCTGAGGGTTTTTCGTCCGCTCTCATACTGCACCTCCAGACCCGCGCTGAAATCGTCACCGCCCAGAGGGGCGATGAGATTCAATTTTACCATATTGCGTGGAAAGTTAGCCAAACGCTCATCATTGTCGTCTTCTGCTTCCTGATATGAATAACTGACCGAACCCGACCAGCCATTTTCCCAATTCCCCTGCAACTCCACTTCAGCACCCTGAGCCGTAGCATCCCCTGTATTGGCTACCACCAGCAGATCATCTACCGGATCAGTGGTCAGGGCAATAAGATCTTGAATATCATTATAAAAGATCGAGGTCACCAGGTTCAGGTTGGTATTCAGTTTCTGCTCCATGATCAGTTCATAAGTCTCAATGCTTTCCGAATCAAGCCCATCGGGGGCTTTTTGTGAGGTATCACCATCATTGAAATAGAGCTCATAGGGGTTAGGTGCGCGAAAAGCAGAAGCATAAAGCAGTTTCAGGGTCGTCTGTTCATAGGGTGTCCAGATCACCGCTACACGAGGATTGGTGGTATCGCCAACGGTGGAATAATAGTCATAGCGCAGACCCATATTAAGGATCAGGTTGTCCCGGATCTGGATCTCATCCTGTAAAAAGGCTGCCCAGATGTAACTGTCCGTGTCGATATCCAGATAGACACCGTATTTATCTTTATTGTACTGTTTTTCTTTCAGGTTTTTTCGATATTCCCCTCCCAGGGTCAGGCGATGATTTTCAAACAGCTCCTGAGTCACCTGAGCTTCGCTTCCCCACCAATGACCATCAGCCTTTTCTTTGAATACAGTCTCATCCGGCGGATCGCCTGGATCGGCATAATCATAGGCAAAGTCACCCTTATACCAGTAGTTATCATAGTAAACCCGGGCGGTGATGTCGGCACCGCTATCCAGCAGTTTCTGGTACTTGAGATCAAGATAGGCATGACCTTCCCAGATTCGTGTGCGGGAATCATTAAAGATGGTTTCATAGGATGCGGTGGGGATCCCCTTCTCATACTCTTCATACACACCTGTCAAGGTAAAATTTTCGTACGACAGCTTGGCAAAGAAATTCTGGTTATTGGCATCATCGGCATTTTTGGCGATGCCGTAGTTGCTGGCCGGATCGTCGAATTCAGCGTAGTAGAGATGATCGTCACCATCACTGTCATAGCCACTGGCTGAGAGCAACATCTCCAAACCATTGTCCAGGCGTTTTCCATAGCTGATGCGTCCCTGATAGGTGTCCTGATCGCCTGCGGCAGCAGAGACCTCTGCGCCCTGAAAATCACGACCCCGTTTGGTGATCACATTGATCACTCCAAAGAAAGCGCTGCTGCCATAAAGTGAGGAGGCGGGGCCCCGTACCACTTCCACCCGGTCAATGAGATCGATATCGACGACCAGTCCATGGTCTATCACCGTCCCGTCATAGAGATTTTCATTAATACGGTGACCGTCCACCAGCAGCAGGATACGAGTATTGTAGTCGCCGGGTATACTAAGGCCACGGACCCCTGAAAAACTGTATTCGCGGTCATAGCTGGTTTGAAAGCCGGGCAGGGTGTTGAGGATATCTGCCAGTGTGCGATGACCATAACGTTGAATCTCGTTAGCCGTAACGATGCTGACCCTGGCAGGTGCTTCGGTAACCTTCTGCTCATATTTCGAGGCGCTGAAGACCGAAGGGATATCGGTAAACAACAGTTCCTCGTCACCTAATGCTAACTCAGGATCAGCAAAGTCATCAGCAGCAATTACCTGATCAGTATAACCAAGCCCTAAAAATATCATGGCAATAAGGGAATAAAAGGGTTGAAGTTTTTTCATCTGACACGCCTGCAATTATTTTCTCATAAGCTCTGAAAAACTGTATGCATCTTCATACAGGATTACTCAACGGAGCGGAATAAGCCATATGGTCCATTACATTTTCTGGCCATAGCTTCAAAGTATAGTGAAGTATTTTGTTTTATCTTTAACAATTTGCGCATTAATGAGGACAATCTGCGCAAACTCACTATTAATAAAACCATGCTTCTGGAAAATGAGTATTGGGTCGAAGATTGAGAAAATAGTCTATTATTAACCTGATGATGTGCTTCTTTACTTTCGCGTACTACCCAAAGATAATAGGGAATATTACAGGGGATTCTGAAAAGCAACTCATTAGTGATAGTTTCAAATATGCAGTATGGCCAATGCTAGAAGAAATAAGTATATTAGAATATAATATTTAATTCGTTTTTAAGCTTGGCTTAGTTGATCTGGTTTGGTCACTTTGGGAAAGAATTTTTTTCAATGAGGTATTATGAGGTTTATCTGAATGCATGCAGAGAGTAACGTTGTAGCCGATTCCAGCGATCACATAGAGGTCAAAAATACCACCTGTTATATGTGCGCCTGCCGCTGTGGTATTCGTGTCACCCTGAAAAACGGCGAAGTCAGATACATTCAGGGCAACCCTGACCATCCTTTAAATAAGGGGGTGATTTGCGCCAAGGGTTCCTCTGGAATTATGAAACAGTATTCACCCGCACGCCTGACTAAACCGCTGCGGCGCAGAAAAGGGGCTGAGCGTGGCGACAATGACTTTGAGGAAATTTCCTGGGAAGAAGCTTATGCTGTTATAGAAGAAAGACTGAAACACATTCGTGCCACCGATCCGAAAAAATTTGCCCTGTATACCGGACGTGACCAGATGCAGGCTTTAACCGGTTTGTTCGCCAAACAATTCGGGACCCCCAATTATGCCGCTCATGGCGGTTTATGTTCAGTTAATATGGCTGCCGGTATGATTTATACCATTGGTGGTTCATTCTGGGAATTTGGCGGCCCGGATCTGGAACGCTCCAAGCTGTTTATTATGTTTGGTACCGCAGAAGACCATCACTCTAATCCACTGAAAATGCAGCTCGCTGAATTCAAGCGTAATGGCGGACGCTTTATTTCCATTAATCCAATACGCTCCGGATACTCTGCGATCGCTGATGAATGGGTGCCTATCAAACCGGGCACGGATGGTGCCCTGATCCTGGCTATAATTAATGAGATTATTCAGCTGGGCCTTTATGATCGCGACTTTCTGATCCAGTACACCAATTGCGCTGAATTGGTTAATACCGATGAAAACAGCCTTGAGTCGGGATTGTTTGTCCGTCAGGGTGAGAAAGAAATTGATGATATCTGTGTTGATGCGCAAAATAAATTATGGTGGGACCGTCACGCCAATGGCCCGGTGAAGACTCACACGGAAGAAGCTGACCCCTATCTGCTGGGTGAATTCCAGCTGGAAGACGATTTGACTGTCAAACCGGCGTTTCAATTACTGGTGGACCGGGTCAAGGATTATACTCCGGAATGGGCTGCTGCCATTACCGGGGTACCGGTTGAGACTATTAAACAACTGGCCCATGAAATGGGCATTACTGCTCGCGATCAAAAAATTGAATTGCCCATCCCATGGACCGATACCTGGGGTAAAGAACATGAAAGTGTCATCGGAAATCCGGTGTCATTCCATGCTATGCGTGGTTTGGCAGCCCATTCCAATGGTTTTCATTCCATTCGCTCGCTGAGTATTTTGATGACTCTTCTGGGCACCATTGATCGGCCCGGTGGTTTCCGTCACAAGGCGCCTTTCCCACGTCCTATTCCGCCCTGTGCTAAAACACCCAGAGGGCCGGAAGGGGTGCAGCCCAATACACCTCTGGCTGGTATGGCTCTGGGCTGGCCGGCGGAACCCAATGATCTGTTTGTTGATGATGACGGCAATCCGGTTCGCCTGGATAAGGGATTTTCATGGGAATATCCTCTGTCAGTGCATGGCCTGATGCATAATGCCATCACCAATGCCTGGCGAGGCGATCCATACTCTATTGATACTCTGATGATCTTTATGGCCAATATGGCCTGGAATTCCAGTATGAACACCGTCAGTGTTCGGGATATGCTCAAGGATAAAGATGACAATGGCGAGTATAAGATCCCGAATATTTTTGTCTGTGATGCCTTTCAGTCCGAGATGGTTGCCTTTGCTGATCTGGTCCTGCCCGATACTTCCTATCTGGAGCGTCATGATGTGATGTCTATGCTGGATCGACCCATTTCAGAATATGATGGACCCGTTGACTCGGTACGTATTCCGGTGGTCCCGCCCAAGGGCGATTCCCGACCCTTTCAGGAGAGCATTATTGAATTAGGTTCGCGCCTTGGTTTGCCTGCTTTTGTTAATGATGACGGTACGCGCAAATACCGTGATTATCCTGACTTCGTGGTCAACTATGAAACAGAGCCGGGTTCCGGGATCGGCTTTCTGGCAGGTTGGCGAGGCAAGGCGGGTGAGAAGTTTATGAAAGGTGAGCCGAATCCGAACCAGTGGGAAATGTATGAGAAAAACAATTGTGTTTATCAATATCATCTGCCCAGATCTTATCAATACATGCGTAATTTTAATAAAGGCTATTTACAGTGGTCGAGAAAACACCGCCTGACCCGTTTTGCCGAACCGATCACCATTCATGTGTATTCTGAAATACTGCAAAAATTCCGCCTGGCTGCACAGGGTAAATTGCCCGGCAAGCAACCGCCGGAACATTTGCGAAAACGGGTGGAAACCTATTTTGATCCCCTGCCAATGTATTATGTACCTCTGGAGTCACAGTTAACGGATACTCAAAAGTACCCTTTAAATGCGCTAACCCAGCGTCCTATGGCCATGTATCATTCATGGGATTCGCAAAATGCCTGGCTGCGTCAGATCCATACGCACAATTACCTGCATGTTAATCCTGTGACTGCACAGGCCAACGGCATAAGTGACGATGACTGGATCTGGGTGGAGTCCATGCATGGCAAGGTGCGCTGCCAGTGCCGTCTGAGTGAAGCGGTGGAGCCCGGTACTGTCTGGACCTGGAATGCCATTGGTAAAGCCGCAGGTGCCTGGGGACTGGACAAAAATGCCAATGAGTCACAACGCGGCTTTCTGTTGAACCATCTGATTTCAGAAGAACTGCCTGAGCATTCAGACGGGAAGCATATCTCCAATTCGGACCCCATTACCGGACAGGCTGCCTGGTATGATGTCAGAGTCAGAATATATAAAGCGGCTGATAATGAGCCGGCACAAACCTCACCGCAATTTAAAGCGCCTAAATATACGCCTGGTACTCCCAGACGTACTCCAAAGTGGCAGGCATTTTTTGCTGGTCTGGGGAAATTTAAGGGAGACAATAAATGAGTCAGTTAGCATTAGTCATTGATTTAAATACCTGTGTTGGCTGTCATGCCTGTGTTACGAATTGTAAAGAGTGGAATACTTCCGGCAATGCCGGTGCGCTGAGTGATGATAATCCCTATGGTAAAGATCCCACTGGTACGTTTTTTAATCGTGTGCAGACCTATGAAGTAGGGCAATTCCCGAAAACTGAAACCGTGCATTTTCCCAAGTCCTGTCTGCATTGCGAGGATCCCCCCTGTGTGCCCGTGTGCCCCACGGGTGCCAGTTACAAGCGGGCAGAAGACGGCATTGTCCTGGTCGACTATGACAAGTGTATTGGCTGTCGTTATTGTTCATGGGCCTGTCCTTATGGTGCCCGGGAAATTGATGAACATGAAAAGGTCATGAAAAAATGCACTCTCTGTGTGGATCGTATCTACGATGAATCATTAGTCGAAGAGGAGCGTAAACCGGCCTGTGTTCTGGCCTGTCCGACCAGTGCCCGACTGTTTGGCGATGTACATGATCCGGATTCGGAAGTTTC
>CBDTVA010000147.1:0-6739 GCA_965363935.1 uncultured Gammaproteobacteria bacterium
TGAATGGCTGTGAGTTTACGTTTTCGTCATCTTTAGTGAAATCAAGACCACCACGTAGACCTTCGTAACAAGCACGACCGTAGTTCTTAGCAGAAAGACCCAGTTTAGGCTTAATAGTACAACCTAGTAGAGGACGACCGTATTTGTTAAGGATGTCACGTTCTACCTGGATACCCTGTGGTGGACCATTGCAAGTCATAACATAAGCAATTGGGAAACGGATATCTTCTAAACGCAGCGCACGCAGTGCTTTAAATCCGAATACGTTACCTACTAATGAAGTCAGTACGTTAACTACTGAGCCTTCTTCGAATAAATCAATTGGGTAAGCAACAAAAGCGTAGAAACAAGTGTCATCACCTGGAACGTCTTCAATCGCGTAAGCACGACCTTTATAGTAGTCAAGGTCAGTTAACAGGTCAGTCCATACAGTAGTCCATGTACCTGTTGAAGATTCTGCAGCAACCGCAGCGGCAACTTCTTCACGAGGAACACCATCCTGCGGAGTGATTTTGAAACATGCCAGAAGATCAGTATCTTTTGGTGTATATTCGGGCATCCAATACGTTTCGCGGTATTCTTTAACACCGGCATTATAGGTCTTTGCCATTAATAGCATCCTCATCATTACTTTTAATTTGATTGCAGGTTAAAATACCTGCAATCCCAAAACTAAATCTTTTTAAAGCTATATCTTTTCAGGTAGCTTACTACTCACCTGCTCCTGAGTTGCAACAATATAACCCCATAAAACCATTTATAAAAATTAATAATTGTTATAAACTAGATTTACATTTGTTTATGGTAAAAAATAATGCATCTAACCTTACAACAACTCAAACTGTTTGAAGCCGTATTCCGCAATAACAGCTACACTCGTGCAGCAGAAGAACTTCATCTCACACAGCCCGCCGTCTCCATTCAAATAAAACGCCTGGAGAATCAGGTAGGGCTACCGTTATTTGAACATGTTGGTAAGAAAATTTTTCCCAGCATGGCGGGTAACGCCGTGTACAAAGCCAGCCTGGATATATTGACCAGAGTATCCAACCTGAGCAATTCTATTTCAGAATTAAAGGGCGTAGTGAAAGGCCCTCTGCAGATGTCAGTGGTCTCCACAGCCAAGTATTTTATGCCCCATCTTCTGGGTAAGTTTTTGAAGGATTACCCTGAAGTCGAGCCCCGGTTAAAATTCACCAATCGAGCCCGGGTAGTTGAACGTTTAATGCACAACAGAGATGATTTCGTGGTTATGGGACAGGCTCCCAGTGATGAAAAACTGGAAACCTATCCTTTTCTGGAAAATATTCTCGTCCCTGTTGCACCGCCCGATCATCCATTGGCTAGCAAGAAAAAAATCACCCTTAATAAACTGGTTAAAGAGCGTTTTCTAGAACGCGAATCCGGATCAGGTACCCGGCTGGTATTTGACAGATTGCTGGAAAGCAACGGCTTTCACATTGAACCTTATATGGAACTCGGCAGCAGTGAAGCGATAAAACAAGGTGTTATGGCCGGTCTGGGACTGGCCGTGCTGTCGCTTCATAGCCTGTGTCTGGAACGTGATGCCGGCAAACTTGTGATACTGGATGTCGATGGTTTTCCACTTAAAAGGCGCTGGTATGCCGTGCATTTAAAAGGCAAAAAGCTCTCCCTTACTGCTAAAACGTTTCTGGACTATATTCTTGAAAACAGCCATCGGGTACTGAACACTGAGGGGCAATGTTAAGGAATAGTGTTTATACGAATATTAGGCTTGGACTGAAACTTAAGCAGAGATGATTTTCTCGCCCACATCCCAATAGGAGATCATGCCCAGTAACTTGCAGGTGCCCGGCTCCACCACCGGGATACTGGTCTTGGTTCGGTAGAGTATCAGCAGAGTTTCGACCAGAGGGGTGTCAGGGGCTACCGTTTCCACTTCGGCTTTCATGCACAGGGTAATCGGCTGGTCTTGCACCTCACGCAGCCGGTCGTGCAAATCCGCAAGGGATTGGTGAATAAAGGAGACACTGTCCAGCCCCTTCTCCAGAGTGGCCGGCGGCAACACCAGACGCAGCAGGCAATTCACACCAAAGATCCCCAGATAGCAGCCGTCATCGTCTACCACAGGCAAATTGCGATAGCGGTGCTCCATAATATAGCTTGCAGCCGTACTGATGACATTGGTCTGTTTCAGCACTGCGGGGTTGGGATCCATTATAGATGCAGCGGTCATATTTATTTACCTTGCACTTGGTAGATTGGTGTGAGGAGTAAGTTTATATTCTAACTCTTAAATCAATAATATAGCAATATTGAAATTTTTATATTCCAGCCCAATAATCCGTGAAAAATCAATCTGCTGAGGCAATCACCCGTCGTTATTTTAAGGCTGCCCTAAGGTCAATTCTTATTTATTATCTATGATGGAACTCCACATCAAACGGGACGATATTTCAAAATGTTCTTCCAGTTCGTAGGTCTTCGGTCTGACGAGTTGTTTGGTCAAATTTAAAGTCAGACCAGGCACCTGATAAAATTCGTCCAGTTTCGCCTGACAGGCTGCTTTTAATTGCTTTGCAGGAACCACTTCATTGACCAGACATAAATCTTTAGCCTCGTCTACAGAAAGGGTTTTGCCCGACATCAGTAGTTGCAGAGTTTTGGTAGAGCCCAGTTGCCGATTCATAAAAAATGACACCGCACCCGTCGGGGTGACGCCCAATTTCAGTCCGGGGAATTCAATACTCAAATCATCTGACGCAATACGGTAATCACAGGCCAGAAAATAGCCAAAAGCATCAATCGGCACTTTTCCCTGTATACCAACAACACACGGTTTAGAAAATTCATTAATTGCCAGTGTCATTCGTTTAACTGAATTACCATAACGGGTAACACCCATTTCTTTTTGCACATAACCCGATTGTGTCTGAATTGAGTTAATAAAGTTCTTTATGACTTCAACGCCCTCATAAACAGAGGTGTCCAATGCCAGAACACCTTTAATCTCCTTATTGACCTCGATGGCATTCAGACATTTCAGCATTTTTTGCATATAAGCTGTATCAAGTGCCATTTTTATGGACTCTGATTTCAGACTGATAACTGCCGTTTCTCCTTCAAAAACACAGGAAAACATTTTACCTTGGTAATTACTATAATCTTTCATAAATCAAACCCATTTTTTGTGTTATATTTATTATGCATTGCTTATACTCCCTGCAATGTATAGTGTGCAAAATCCACCTTTATTTTCACCAGTCCAGCTTTTCTATCTCCAGATACATGCTATTAATATGCTTGCCGAAATTGGTTGCAAATCCCTCCCAGGATTTATAGTCATCAAACTGACCTATGACCTGTTCCTTGATTTCAAAATCCTGCATTTCATTGTCAAAACCCTCCTGAACCACTTCCTTGATTCTCAGCAAATAGTCCTGAAAGGGCTTAATAGCGGTATCACTTTTACCGGATTGTCCATGACCAGGTACATAAACAGCCATATTCATTTGCGAGGCATATTCCAGTGCTTTTATATTACCCAGCATGCTGGCACTGCTGTCAAAACGCCCCAGACGCTGGTAAAAACTATTATCCCCGAGAAAAAGTGTTTTACTTTCAATATGTTCAATCATGATATCAGTATTAGTATGGGCAGGCACAATGGCATGAATACGAAAATTCTGTCCATCCACTGTAATGGCTTCACTGTGATTTATGGCAAGATCCGGAGCAACCACTTCGGTACCCTTACTTTTTCCCTCCGTCATACGCATCATCATATCTACCCAGGTGATGCCCTGCTCGCCATTTGCCTGCAGTATCATTGCTGGATGGCCATAGATCTTTGCCTGAGGATATGTTTCCTTCACGGCCTGATTGGCCAGCCAGTGATCGCCATGGATATGGGTATTAAAAACAGCTAAAACGGGTTTGTCGGAAATTTTTTTTATTTCAGCCAATACCTGTTTACCGACCGGATAAGTACCTCCCGGATCAACCACAATCAGTCCGTTTTTAGAAACAATAATCCCCGGATTATTCATAAACCCCTGGTTGGCCGCACTGGGTTCGCCCAGTGGACCGTGCATGACATAAACATTGCTATTAATTTTTTCAAATTGATAGCTCCCCTCTACCCCCAGATCCCATGCATAGACCGCAGGAGATAAAATAAGTAATAAACCCAGTAGCAAAGCAAATTTTTTTGACATAAATAGTTCCATTGGCAATAACCCCCATCCAGAAAACTTTTACTAAAGATACACGAAATTTTCAAAAAGACAAATACCTTCTGTTTTATAGCTGAATTTGCACCTGTGGATTGAGTCAATTATAATAAATATCTGAGCTTTTTAATAAAGTTTTGATGCTATCACCCTATGATGAACATCTGGAAATGCAACATTATGCTGGCCTGACATCCGATTGGGCAAATGAAATCAGTGTCAGCTGCTCAGCCTGACCTTGTTTATGCTGATATCGTACAAACAAATGCAAGCTCAGACTGCTCAGCTCTGAACCAACAGGGCTCATGTTTAACAGTCAGACCTGCTGAAGCAATTAGCTCTGAGCAATAAAATACCTTATGCGTTCAATCAATATCGTACTCATTTTTTGCCTGTTGTCAGTTACGGCACTTGCCCGGGAACAAATTGTACACTCTTCAAAAGAGATAAGGAACGCCATCTGGAGCCCTTTGACTGAGATAGAAATTAACACACTGAGCAATGCCGAGCTGGCAAAGAACGGTGATCCTGACGCCCTGTTAGCTCTGGCAATTCTGGCTTCAGGTGATACCAGAACCCGGGCAGACTTTGATCAGATAAGAAACAAAATTCAACAATTTGTGGAGCGATTAAAACCTGCCCTGGCAGAGGATAAAAACCTGTGGCTGAAAGGTTTTCAATTACACAGCGCCATGCACGATGAGTTTTTTGCAGCGAATAGCGCAAAGGGTGAACTCAAGGGTTATAGGGCAAATCAGAGTCAATTTACCCGGATTTTCAGAAACAAAACCTATAATTGCATCAGTTCTTCTCTCTTATACCTGATTCTTGCCCGCTATTTTACTTTACCGGTTGAAGGCGTAGTTTTGCCATCCCATTCCTTTGTACAGCTTACGACAGCAGAGGGAAAGGTCATTGAAATTGAGACAACCTCCAAAACCGGTTATGGTATCCGCCACAATCAGGCCTATTATAAAAACAGTGCTCAACACTGGTCCCAAATACGCAACCTGTACCCGGCTACTTATGAGGATTACCTGAAGCGAAAAATAGTCAGTGCCTATCAGCTCATTGCCGATAATATGAATCATCAGCATACAGCTGAAAATCTACTCCCGCAGGCAGACCGTTTCAGGCTTCAGGAAATCAGAGGATGGCTTTTACCAGAGGATCCACAGGCACAATTATTCCGCTTATATGTCTTTAATAATAAATTGATTCAATTGAAGGAACAAAGGAGATACGAAGCAGCCAGGAAACTCATCAAAGCCGCCGAGCACTTAATTGAGCACTATAGCCAGGCCCTGGAATCCGGAAAAACTCTGGATAAACGCGTGTACTCAATTATCACTTTTCTTTACAGCAGTAGAGCAAATATTGCCTTTGCAGAGGAGGATTATGCTGCTGCTGTGGGAAGTTTTATTAAAGCCCTGCACTGGGTCAGGGACCAGGCGCAGGCCGCTCAAATAGAAAGAAACATTTCGGTGGCTTACCTCAATCAGGGTAATGCATTTTTCAGCAAGAAAGAGTATCCATCCGCCATCAGCTTCTATGAACAGGCCTATTCAGCTTTTTCCAGCCAGGAAGACAACAGTGACACGGAATTAAGACAGAAAATTAAACACAATATTGGTTCTGCCTACTGGAATATGGCCGTCCCCTATCTTAACGCCGGAAACAGTTATGCCGCCCATGAATTGCTCAAGCAATGTCGCGTCAAACACCCTGAAGTAAAGAAATGCCTGCAGGGCATCAATGAGATCTGTCAGTCCTATTCCTTGCCGGGTTGTCAGCAATAAACCTGGCCGGATAAATGGCTATGGTTGCAAATATGACTATTGCTTCCTGGCAAAGTCATTCCAGGTTTTCAGGGCATTGCTTGCCGCTTCTTTATGCATTTTAGCAGCATATTCCTGATGTTCTATAAAGGTTTTCAGGCAACTCTGGTATTCCTCAACATCCCGGGTATAGCGATCTTTATAGTATCGAGTGGCAAACATCAGTGGCTTACTTGGTTTGTAGCAATGTGAAACCGGTTCATAAGTGTCGGCCTGACTTGAAACACATAAGCCCATAAAAAATAGCATCGAGAAGATAAACAAGGCTATTTTCATATTTGACATTCTTTTATGCATAATGACAGACCATGATTTTTTGTTGTAACAATATGACTATTGTACTTTTTGGTGATGCCTGACAAATTTGTTCCAGATTGACAGGGAATTTTTTTCTGACTCTTTTTGCATTTCAGCCACACGTTCCTGTGTCTCAATATAGACTTTCTGACAACGCTCATATTCCTTAATATCTTCATTATAGCGATTTTTATAATATTCGGTGGCAAAAAACAGCAGTTTTTGTGGTTTGTAGCAAAAATCAAAAGGTTCAGACGTTTCAGCATAGCTTGAAACACATATTCCGGTCAAAAAAAGAGTCAGGAAGAAAAATGGACTCGTTTTCATAGTAAACATTCTTTTACACATCCTTTTATACAAGTTTTATACAAGTTTTATACAAGTTTTATA
>CBDTVA010000148.1:0-6731 GCA_965363935.1 uncultured Gammaproteobacteria bacterium
TAGTTCCCGATTGACCATGACGGTGCAGCGATTTGTCGCCCTGGCCTATCCCAAATCACAGATGCTGGATGGGCAATATACTGATTTAAAATATATCCCGGTACCTGCCTTAAAGATTAAGTCTGACAAAGTAACAGCCGCCCTGGAAAAGTTTCAGCTAAGCACTGAACAACCCGTGCTTTCCATCTGTCCCGGTGCTGAATATGGGCCTGCTAAGCAATGGCCAGCCAGGCATTATGCGAGCCTGGCAAAAGAAAAAATTGCCCAGGGCTGGCAGGTGTGGATTTTTGGTTCGCAAAAAGATCAGGCAATTGCACAGCAGATTAAGACTTTATTAGACCACAAGGCAGTCAATTTATGCGGTAAAACTGAATTAGCGCAGGCCATTGATCTGATGTCACTCAGCCGGGCTGTGGTCAGTAACGATTCTGGCCTGATGCACATGGGGGCTGCATTGGGAGTACCTGTTGTGGGTGTTTATGGTTCCAGTGATCCGACTTTTACACCACCATTGGGGAAAAACAGCGCCATGCAAAGCCTCAATCTGGATTGCAGTCCCTGTTTTAAGCGCATCTGCCCACTGGGACATACCAATTGCCTGGAAAAACTGCAACCGGAGCTGGTGCTGGCAGCACTGGATCAGCTTTTAGAACGTCTTGTACCTGAAACAGACATTACTGACGCTACAAGCAGTAACGAAACTAAATGACACAAATAGACGACCAGCAGAGAAAAAATCATTGATACGCTGTCTGATCATTAAAACCTCTTCTCTTGGGGATATTATCCATACCTTACCGGCACTGACTGATGCGGTTAATACTCTGGGAGATATCCAGTTTGACTGGGTGGTGGAAGAGAATTTCAGCGAAATTCCTGCCTGGCATCCGGCAGTGCGCAAGGTCATTCCAGTCGCAATTCGGCGTTGGCGCAAGAATATTTTGCAAACCATCTTTGGTGGTAAAAATAGCAAGGAATGGAAGCAATTTAGACAGCAGCTAAAAGCGCAGCATTATGACATGGTCATTGATGCTCAGGGGTTGTTAAAAAGCGCTTTGATCGCCCGTCTTGCCAATGGTGACACATATGGTCTGGATCGATTCTCTGCCAGAGAATCTATTGCTGCACGATTTTATCAGTATCCTCAACAGATAGCCCGGGAACAACATGCCGTTGAGCGAGTGCGACAATTATTTGCTCGAAGCCTGGGGTATGAAATACCGACAGGCATTGATTATGGCATTAAAAATACTTTCACTGAATTTGCACAAACAAGCGATAAACAGAGTGCCAATGACGCTCAAATATTATTTTTTCACGGTACAACCTGGGAAACCAAGCACTGGCCGGAATCCTATTGGCTGCAATTGGCTAAGCAATTAAGTAAAGATGGTTATGGCGTTTTGTTGCCCTGGGGAAATGATGCGGAGAAACGCCGGGCTGAGATGATTAAAAACGCTGTTGATGACTTTAATAAGGCTAATGGCTTTCACAACGCTGAAGGCTCTGTCACTGTTTTACCAAAAATGTCACTCAGAGAAATTGTCGGGCAATTGTCTCAGGTGGCTGGCGTTGTGGCAGTTGATACCGGTTTGGCACATCTTGCAGCTGCCCTGGATAAGCCTTTGGTCAGTCTGTTTGGCCCGACTAATCCTGGTTTGACCAGACCCTATGGAAATAATCAGCTACACCTTCAGGTCGAGTATGCCTGTAAAGCCTGCTTGAAAAAACAATGTGATAAAACAGCCAGTGATAAAAGGTCAAATATTATAACGCCGGCCTGCTATAGTACCCTGGCTCCAGATAAGGTAATACAAGCCTTATATAAGCTAATTGACACTGATTCAATAGAGAAAGTCAAAACAGAGTCTTCAATAGAATGAAAATTGCCTTTATTCTGTTTAAATATTTTCCTTTTGGTGGTTTGCAAAGGGACTTTTTTCGTATCGCAAATTTATGTGTACAACGAGGGCATAAAGTCACTGTTTATACCATGTCATGGCAGGGTGAAATACCGGAGACATTCAATGTAAAAGTGATACCTGCAAAAGCAGTCACAAACCATAAGCGTTATCAACGCTTTGAACAAATGGTATATGATGATTTACAGAAAGAGCCTTCAGCTAGTAAAGAGCCCTCAGCTAATAAAAATCCGTTTGATATTGTGGTCGGCTTTAATAAAATGCGTCATCTTGATGTCTATTACGCTGCTGATGCCTGCTACGAAGAGAAAGCTCAAAAGCAGCGTAACCGCTTATACCGTATGGGAAGTCGGTATAAATATTTTTCTCATACAGAAAAAGCGGTCTTTTCTGAGCAATCACAAACCGAAATTTTAATGATTTCGGAAGTACAAAAAAATGTTTTTATAAAATATTATCATACACCGGATAAACGCTTTCATTTATTACCCCCGGGGATCTCCAAAGATAGAAAAGCGCCGGAAAATGCTTCTGAAATACGAAAAAACTTCCGTCAGACATTTAATTTTTCCCACAATGAATTGTTGTTACTGATGATTGGCTCCGGTTTTAAAACCAAAGGATTGGATCGAGCTCTGTTAGCCGTGAAGGCTCTATCTGATGCACTGAGAAATAGAGTCCGCTTTATTATTATTGGTCAGGACAATCCCAAAAAATTCAAACACTATGCCGAACAATTGGGCCTGGGTGAGCGTGTGCAAATACTTGCTGGACGGGATGATATCCCGGATTTTCTTTTGGCAGCCGATGTCTTAATTCATCCAGCCTATAATGAAAATACCGGAACGGTATTATTGGAAGCAATGGTGGCTGGTTTACCTGTGTTGGTGACTGATGTTTGCGGTTATGCTCATTATATTGCTGAAGCTGAAGCTGGAATCGTTTTGTCATCGCCATTTATTCAACAACAATTAAATGATGCATTAAATACCATGTTAACTGATACCCAAAGTGGCAAGGTGGCTCGCCAGCAATGGCAGAAAAATGCTCTGAATTTTTCACAAACAGCCAATATTTATTCTATGCCTGAACGTGCAGTACAATTAATAGAATTATTTGCTGAAAATAAAAAGCTAAACTATTAACAAAACTTTAATAACACTGTACAAAACCTTTAACAACAACACACAAAAGAATGAAACTTGTTTTGACGCCCATTTTCCAAAATGCCTGGAAAAACAAAGATCCTTTCCATGAAGTTGAACAACTTCATGGGGAAGTGTTTCGTGAGCTAGAAGCTCGAAAAACATTACGATTTAGCCTGGGTAATAAAAGTTTTTTCGTTAAAATTCATCGCGGCATCGGCTGGTTTGAAATAATTGAAAATATGCTGAGAATTCGCTGGCCGGTACTGGGAGCCCGAAATGAATATTATGCCATTAAACGTCTGGAAAAATTGCATATTGAGACGATGAAAATTGTCGGATTTGGTGAAAAAGGTTTGAATCCCGCACAACAAAAATCATTTATTATTACCGAAGATCTGATCAACACCATCAGTCTTGAAGATTATTGCAGCTCCTGGCAAGAAGCAGCACCGCAATTGCAATTAAAACGGGCATTGATCGGTAAACTGGCTAATGTCAGTCGTGTGTTGCATAATAATGGTATTAATCACCGGGATTATTATATTTGCCATTTCTTGTTGGATATTTCCAATGGCAGAAATAATATCAGTGCTGAGAAACTAAAAGTCTCATTAATTGATTTGCATCGAGCTCAATTAAGAAATAAAACACCGCGGCGCTGGTGCGTAAAAGATATTGCCAGTCTGTATTTTTCAGCAATGGATATTGGTTTGACGCAGCGGGATTTTTATCATTTTATGAAAATCTATCAAAATAGTAGCCTGCGGGATTGTTTTTATAAACAGGGTGAATTTTGGACATTGGTGAGTCAACAAGCGGAAAAATTATGGCGTAGAAAACAGCGCAAGGGTGATTTGATTTGAGCGAGTAAACTTAGTTAGTGCCTCAATTATTTTAAATCATAAGCCTTCTTTATAATTTACAACTGGTTGCTGAACTAGCCCTGGATGATTTTTGATCAGGTATCACAATTTATTAATAATCTTGTTTGACGTTACTTATAAAGTGCTTAAGAGTACCGAGTTCTCCGTTATTTCTGCGTGATAAAAATGTAACTAATTGATTTTATTGAACTTTATGTTCTGTGGTGTGCAAGACAATATGTCAATGATATCAATAGGTTATGAGAACTCGGTACTCTCAAGTAAAGTATACAAATGATATAATCAGGAAAAATTTAGCTTTAAGAAAATTAAATCCATGAACAATCTAAATAAAATTAACAGATTTACATTAGTAATTTACCCTCTAATCAGTCTCATTGCTGCCAATTGTAATGCTGATAATTCAGCTGTCGAACCGATTTTTACCAAATCAGCTCAAATTTATTCTGATATTACTATTGATGCTGAAATAGGGTATTACAATGACCGTGAATTAGAAGAAATAGAGAATTTTGACGCTTATGAAGTACTTTTTGATATTACAGTACCCGTTTCTCAAAATGCACAATTACGTTTGACATGGCCAGCTTATACCGAGGGTGATGGGAAAATAAAAGATACAGGCTCGCCTCTCGATGGGGAATCAGTTGATGTTGATGGCAACGGTGGTACTTATGAATTTTTGACCCTATCGCTAGAATATCAATTTATGAATATTAACGATCAGGGTTATAATTTATTGGCCTATGGCGGTTACGGAGCAAGAACAGCCTACCTGGATACAACACACGGTGATAAACTAAATCATACAGGGGAGCTGGCAAAGCTCGGATTAAGGTATGATCGTACATTACCAACATACAATAGTAATATATTTGCTACTTTGGAATACAGACATTACTGGGATAGCGATGATATTAATCCTGCTAATGATAACGGCACATCATTTGATATTATTAATGTCTCAGGTGCTTGGGTATGGGAGAGAAGTTCATCCTTATATCCTGTTGTAGAAATAATGTACTCAACTGATATTGATGATTATCATGCGGTTAGTGTCGTACCAGAATTTATCTATAATATTAATCCAGCAATTGATTTAAAACTTGGTATTCCTGTCGGAATTTCTGATGATGCAGATAAATATGGTGTTCGACTAGAGCTTACAACACGTTTTTAACAGAAATTACCTAATAAACGGATGGACACTAATTAGCACAGATTCAACTCATAGTGCAATTTAACATTTAATAACCAACAGGATAACCTTATGACAAGTGGTTTTAATGACGACAGAATAAAGTCATCACTGGATAAAGCGGAAGACTACACAACCAGAAGAAGTGCAAAACATGAAGCTGAAATGAATCTGGTTAAAAAAGCTTTTTCAAGTCTAAGCAATGTTGAAACTGTTTTGGATGCGCCTTGTGGAATTGGCCGGGCTACTTTCCTGCTGGCCAATATGGGTTATACGGCTACGGGTATTGATGCTGGTGAAGGGGCGATAATAAAAGCCAGGGAGTTAGCTGAAAAGGACAGTATCAGTTGTACTTTGATGGAGGCAAACCTGAAAAAAACGCCCTTTGAAGATAATAATTTTGATGCAGTACTTTGTTTTCGTTTTTTTCACCACCTGTTAACTCCTGATGCCAGGAAACATATAGTTGAAGAATTATGCCGGATTTCAAAAACCTATGTTTTAGTCTCTTATTTATCTCCTGTCTCAGTGACTTCTTTTAAGCGTAAGGCGAGAGTGCTTCTGGGTGGCAGAGAATCAAGTCAGCAAACAACGTCATTAAAAGAAATTAATGTTTATTTTCAACAATGTGACTATGAGTTAGTTAAAGATTTTGCTCAGACTCCATTTTTACATACATTGCATCTGGCCGTATTTAAACGCATCGCTCAATAATTCAGAACCTATGTTGGGAAATATTTTTACAAAAAAAATTGAATGGCATATTGTTTCAGAATATCAGAATACAGCTTTGGGTAAACAGTTTGAACAATTTGATGATGCCTATAATTATGAGGGTGAGTTTGTTGATGGTAAAGTGTTTAAAATTACCGTTGACGGAAAAAGCTATTATCAAAAAAAATATGTGATGTTCAAAAGGAAAATACCACGCTATATTAGTTTTAGTAAGGTAAAAATGGAATGGAAAAACTTACTGTGGTTTCAGAAGCTGGGTATACCGGTCGCTAAAGTGGTGGCCTATGGCCAGGAAACCAGAGGAATAGTGGTCCATAGAGGTGTACTGATCACAGAAGAGCTAGTGGGGTGTCACGATCTGGCCTATGTGGCAGAAAATTTTCAAAACCTTCTACAGCAACCTGACTGGCTAGCCAATGTGAGCCATCAGGTTGCTGAGATAGCCAGAACTATTCATAACCACAACTTTGCCCATAATGATTTTAAATGGCGTAATATTATGGTTGATATTAAAGCAGACTTTCCTCAAATCTACCTGATAGACTGTCCTGCTGGTATGAAATGGTACGGTCCTTTATTAGAGTATCGAATTATAAAAGATTTAGCCTGTCTGGATAAGCGGGCAAAATATGAACTGTCAAAAACACAAAGGCTGGCTTTTTATAAAGACTATTCACAATGCAAAAAACTAACCCCACGGCATAAAAAACAACTTCGAAAAATATTAAATTTTTTCAACAATCGTGAGTGAACAGGATTGGGTGCATGATGAGTTCGGGAATATTTTGATGCTCGATGGCTTCAGTTACGCCGTCGACAATACGAACAGAGAGAATTCTGTCCA
>CBDTVA010000149.1:0-6669 GCA_965363935.1 uncultured Gammaproteobacteria bacterium
TTTTTTGTGGGACAATTAAACGTAAACCAAGCAATATGAGGACCGTGCCGGACCCTATTCTTATTTTCCCCGAATATTCTTTTTTTCTTTTAACCAAGATCCGATGCCTCCGGCAAACAATCCTAAAATAAATAGAAATATTATTGTCATTAAGGCAAATATCAAGCCCAGGCCGCTCTGACCTGTTCTTTTGTCATACCATAATTTATCATGCTATCAGCAATCAGCTTTTTATCGTGTTCACTCCATTCTGTATGCTGGGTAAACGCTTCTTCCCGTCGAACGGCATTTGATTCACATCCTGTGTTAATAATCATTACACCAAGAAATAGTAAAATAATAGCTTTTGTTTTATTCATAAGATTCTGCTCCGAAAACTTTACAGGCTATCAAAAGTTATCTCTAGCTTATCCTGATAGCCCGTCAAAACACTTTATTGAATCGTTATCTCTGTGCCTGAGGTAATAAACTGAGATTTAATTTTCGACTTATTTAACTCGCCTGTCGATGAATAACTCACCTGCCCGGAAACAATGGGTGCTGCGCTGCCAATAGCCCTGATCTTATCAACACCTTTTGGTTCCCCTATATCCAGAGAAAATTCATTGTTATTAGGTGGCGGGATTTGATAAGTCACACCCGGTTTTGCATAATTATCGTTCTGAAAAGCATTGGGAAACAATGTCGCCACACTGCCGTCTGAACTGATCACAGCAAGTCTAACGTACATGGGTTCGTCGACGGTAAAACTTACCGTCATTTTTTCACCCAGATTGTATTTTTGTTTGCTGGTTTTTAATTTAATATTACCGGTAAAACTTTTAACTTGTTTGGGCGGCACCGGTTTTGGTTTGAGCTTTACCACTATTTTTTCCGGGGCTATAGAACCTGACTGGACAACTTGCTGAAAACGTTGATGCAGCGATTTACTCTTGTATTTATTTTCCCTGGTAATGGGCACATTTTCATAAGCTGTAATAAAGATTTTCGCATTATTACTATCACTGTCAAGATTATATTTTTCGATTATCTGCTGCTTTGCCCTGCGGGTATTTTCATCTTCCGTACCGCTGACGCTGACAGGATAACCATTCAATGCCAGAAACAATTGTAATCTTGCTGTTCTGAGGTTCGACGGCAATGAATAATAATCATCAACCACCCGATTGAGCAGATTGACATCACGAACAGAACCGGGAAGTATGGACCAATAAGGAATTTGCTGGTACTTACCCACAATCTGCAGCATACTTAGCTGTACCAGTAAGCGCACTGCGGCATGACGTCCCTGCACTTTCTTTACGGTTCCCTGAGCACCGAATGTTGAGCTGAGAATGGTAAAGCCAATGGAATCTTTCTTGGTCGCCTTATATAACTTTATGGAATTGATTGCCTGCATTTGCGGAATGCCTGCAAATGTCTGAAAATCAATCAGATTAAAATCCAGGGTGACTCTGGCCAGAGACCCCTTGTTTGAATCTTCGAAATCCACTCCAAGTTGATTGCCGCTTACAGTTCCGCTCAAACTGAGATCCGTGGAATCACCTTTCGTTTCCAGACCACGGTCAAATTCTGTAATACCACCATCAACAACAACATCAGGAATAATTTTCTGGCTGAAATCCGTATAACCTGTGTTAATAGAATTGGCCATGAAATTAGGGTTATAAGGGATAAAGACAATATTCCCGCCAAAAGCATTCAAAGTACTTTTTACCATGGAGGTGATGTCTCTGGGAATTTCAGCATTGGTTGCAACAGATGTCCCGGTATTGTCTGTGATATCATTTAACATAAGACGTAATGGCACATCACTATAGATAGCACTCATCGTTCCCATTTCAGTAATTGCCTGGGCAAAAACGGTTGTTTTTGCTTCCGGCATTGTTTTTGGCAAAGTAACGTTGACATTGTGAGGATTGCTCTGACAAGACGTTACTAACGGCAAAACAACAGCCAGAATAAAACTGTATCGCTTAAAAAAATTCATTTTAATACCCTAATAAATCATGTTTGTCTGAATTTCTATTGTAATTATAGCTATTTCCCACCACAGACTGTACTGGTACCCTTGTTATCGGACAGATTAACAATGGTTGCACCTTTCAAATCTGAGCCTGCACCAAATATCTGATTTCCTGTACCACCACAGCCAGTATTGACAATGACTTTGCCACCTGCACTTCCGCCATTCTGTACGGATTCAGCGGCTGCCTTAGCTCTTCGTTTGATGAATTGAATATTCACATCAAGATTGATATCATCATTGAGCGGCTCATCCAGTTTAATGCCATCATCCAGGTCATCAGCACTCACATAAACAGTAACACTCAAAAGTGCTATGAAAATTAAATATTTCATAATCCTACGTTACCCGCATTTTATCGTAAACATCTGAGGTATCCAGTCACTCTTTTTACACCCCTGTTCATGAATTGGAATTTAATGAAAAAAGCCTCAATAAAGTTATGAGGCTTTTCATTTTAACAACTAAAGTGAAAGGCCTGATTATTTTACAAGAATAGATCCGGTAGCAGCATCATTGCCGATACCCTGAGCCTGGGTGTTAGTCAGTGTGTTGTTTGATTTATTAACCATAATAGACTTTTTCACTTCAGAGTTTTTGACCGTGATTCCCCCTGTGGTGGCAGTATTACCAATGCCTTGTGCCTGAGTATTGGTCAGTGTGTTATTTGACTCGTTCACAATGATAGATTTTTTTACCTTGGAATTTTTCAAACCAACACTACCAGTAGTCGCAGTATTACCGATACCCTGAGCCTGGGTGTTAGTCAATGTGTTATTTGACTCGTTCACAATGATAGATTTTTTAACTTCACTTTCAGCCATTGCAGTGGTTGATAATGCAGCAAGAATAGCGATTGCAATTAATTTTTTCATGATAGAAACCCTTCGTTAATTTATTTACAATTAGTTATTTGATTGGAACTCATACTCACTTACATTCCTAAACAAATGTTTGTTTGTATGGTTGTACAATACTCTACAATTTATAACCGGTCAATGTCATTCTATTGGTAATAATACCACTTTAGTTTAAATGTAATCTTTATCTTACTCAGCTTGTACAACTTTTACTGACAGCCTTAATTATTCTGAGTTATTGATTAATAACATAATAACAACAATAATACACTATAGAATAATATAAGTAACCATTAATGTTTAGATCTTTGCGTCAAATAACCAAACCTAAAAGATACGTGAGTATTTAAAAAACTATCTGTAAGTTTCATATAAAGAGCAGATATTTTTTGCACCTCAGAATAAAATTACCGTTTCCAGGCTATCCTGAAAAGCACCTGACTGCGGTCACGTTTAAAGTATACTCGATTAACTGGCCTGACTAAAATTAGACCTTATCAATATAATGGTATTTTATTGCGTCTCAGCATAAGACCATCCCCGGTCAAGTCAAAAAAACAGTGAATTATTTGAGGGGGTGGTGTATAATTTTGATTATTGTACAAAAATATAGAAAATCATGAACATATTTCTTCTGCCACTTTTTATTCATTCAGTTCCCGCCGGTTTTCCATCTCCGGCAGATGACTATCTGGAACGTTCTCTGGATCTGAATACGTACCTGATCAAACATCCGGCGGCGACTTATCTTGCCCGGGCCAGGGGTAATTCCATGGAAGGCCGGGGAATTTATGACGGCGATTTATTAGTTGTTGACCGCAGTCTGGAAGCGCAGCAGGGGCAAATTATTATTGCCGCTCTGGATGGTCAGCTGACCTGTAAAATTCTGGATAAAAAAAACCACTGCCTGCTCTCAGCCAACAAACAGTATGCCCCCATTGCCATTGGAGAATTCTCTGACTTGATCATTGAAGGCGTGGTGATTCATTCGGTGCGCCATCATATTTTGCCATAATGTTCTGCTTAGTTGACTGCAATAGCTTTTATGCCTCCTGTGAACAGGTGTTTCGCCCTGATCTGCGTGGTAAACCGGTCGTTGTCCTGTCCAATAATGACTGTTTTGTGGTCGCTCGCTCTGCTCAGGCCAAGGCGCTGGGTATTGGTGACCTGCAGTCGGTTTTTGACCTTAAATCCTGGCTGCAGCAACAGGGAGTGGCTATATTCTCCAGCAATTATCCTCTCTATGGCGATTTATCCGCCCGGGTTATGACAACCCTGCAATTATTTTCCCCCCGACTGGAAATTTACAGCATTGATGAAATGTTTCTTTATCTGGAAGGCTTTAAGGATAAAGCCATGAACGGCTACGGGCAGCAGATCAAAAACACCGTTTATCAGCATACAGCACTTCCGGTTGGCGTGGGTATTGCGCCCACCAAAACATTGGCAAAACTGGCCAACCGGGCAGCCAAAACCATTGCCAGATGTCAGGGAGTCTGCGTACTGGACACGGCCAGAAAATGGGACTGGATGAAACAACGAACACCTGTTGATAAAATCTGGGGGATCTCATCCCGTTTTGCTGCACGTCTGGCAGATTTACATATTTATACTGCACTGGAGTTGGCTAATGCCGATCCCAAACACATTCGCCGGCATTTTAATGTCTGTGTGGAACGAATTATTGAGGAACTAAACGGTCATCCCTGCCTGTCACTGGAGGAAATTCCAGGCATAAAAAAACAAATTTACTGCACCCGTTCATTTGCTCAAAAAACCCGTCAGTTGCAACCCATACTCGATGCCATTAGCCTGTACGCTGCCCGGGCCTGTGAAAAACTTCGCGCCCAGCAGTCTCTGGCTGCGTCACTACAGATTTTGTTGTATAGCTCAACCTATGAAGCGAACTATTATAATAGCCACCGGGTGATACAGCTTCCCTACCCTACGAATGATACACGCCTGATTTCCAGCATTGCCCGCACGGCAGCCCGGTATCTTGTTAAACCCGGAATTACTTATATGAAAGCCGGGGTTGGGTTACTGGATCTCAGCTCCAGACAACATCAGCAGCTGGATCTGTTTCATCCGGGGCAGCCTCCAAAAGCCCATCAACTTATGGCGGTAATGGACAAAATCAATACCACCTTCGGTAAAAATTCGCTCTATATTGCCGCTGAGGGCGTACACAAAAAATGGGCCATGCGCCAGGCTTATCGTTCTCCGTCTTACACCAGTCGATGGGATGAGTTACCAGTAATACAGTGCTAAACTATGCGTTTAAGGCTGCCCTTAGTATATAAAAGTTCCACTCTGAGCCTGCTTCGGGCTGCTTCTGGATCACAGTTGACTGAAAGGAGGAGCATATTGTTTAAATTGAGCATAATAATTTTATTGCTGGGTATCGCCGGATCTATTAATCAGGTAAATGCCGCTAATCATGCGATTATCCTGCAATATCATCATGTGAGTGACAACACACCCCCGATAACCAGCATCTCTCCTGAGTTGTTCAAATGGCATCTTGAGTATCTCCAGCAACAGGATTTTACTGTCTGGCCACTGAGCAGGATTGCCAGCCATCTTGAACAGGGCAAAGCCCTGCCCGAAAAGTGTGTAGCGATAACCTTTGATGACGCTTACCGCTCCATCTATACAACTGCATACCCAATGTTAAAGGAAAAAAACTGGCCATTTACTGTGTTTATAAATACCGCCGCAGTAGGCAGTAGCAGTATGAGTTTGAGCTGGGATGAAATTCGCGAGATGAACGCATCTGTAGCGGAAATCGGCAATCATACACAGACACACGCTCATCTGATCAGGCATAAAAAAGATGAGTCCCCTCAGCAATGGCAGGAACGAGTGAGCAAAGAGATTCAGACGGCTCAGCAGATTATTGATCAGCAGTTAATTAATGACCAGGCATTACCGCCCCGATTATTTGCCTATCCTTATGGGGAATACTCTTTAGCACTGTCACAGATTATAAAAAAACTGGGTTATGTGGCGGTAGGACAGCAGTCCGGTCCCGTCACTTTTGATACCCCCAGGGAGTTGCTACCACGTTTTCCTATGGGTGGAACATACACAACAAAAAAACAGCTGATAGAAAAGTTAAATACTTATCCTTTACCATTGCAAAACCCTGTAGTTATTGAACCGGTTATTGAACCTGTCATTAGGCAGAGTAATACCGCCAATACGGGTTCTGCTGACATAGAAAACAAAGACAGGCCGTTACTTAAGTTAACTATAAAGCCAGGTCACTGGCACAAACAGCTGCAAAAACAACTACAGTGTTATGTGAGTGGCCAAGGTAAGGCTTTGATTACCTGGAAAAAAAATACAGCCCACATACAAGCCCGGAAAAAACTGGGCGCTGGTCGAAGCCGTTATAATTGTACTGCACCCATAAGTGTTGTCAGTAACGGCCAGGCCAGACACGGCTTTTACTGGTATAGCCAACTCTGGATCAAACGTCTCGATAATGGCCGATGGTATCATGAATAACATCGATTGAATAATTGAGTATTTTACATGAGTAAAGTATAATAACTTACTTTAGTATTTTATTATATTCCCATACAGTGAATTATTATAAAAAGCTGTAGCGACAGGTACTCAATATGAAGTTTGGAATTTCACTGATCTTATTACTCTTGTCTGGGGTGATACAGGCATCTGATTATAACAATTATTATCAGGGTGCTTATTATCCTGCGAATTATTATGCACAATCAGGGTATCCAGCGCCAGGTTATCCTGTGCAAAATCACTATG
>CBDTVA010000150.1:0-6629 GCA_965363935.1 uncultured Gammaproteobacteria bacterium
AAGTTACTATTCAGGTAACGACATAAGTTAGCTTGTGTAATGGCTTCGGCTGTACCATTGGCAGGTGGATTTCGCCACAATTCAGGGATAGCATTATCAGCCTGATCGTATTTGATTTCTATACCATATTGAGCTTTAATTTCCTTAATATCTTTCTCTGTATCAACAGCAACAAGACACTCTCTGTCTTGCCATAATTTAATAATTTCAGAACCCTGGATAAGGTAAAATCCTGAAAATATCAGGACAGCAGCGACGGCTATTTTAAAGCTGATTCGGAGCAATGCCATGCCCTTCAATTTGAATGGGGGTGCCGCTATTGACTGTCTTGAACATTATCACACCACTGGTATACATTGCCGCTGCGGCTGCAAAACTTGGAACGTCATCAGCTACGCCTGCTCCCAGAGTTAGTATATCTTCGACAATTGTTGCAACAATAATCACGCCGGCACCAGCTACTAAAGCACCACCAAGCAGGTAATCCCATCCTGGACCCCGGTTCGGGATGGGTTTGGCACTTGGTATCGGGATTGGCCTGGGTTTTGCCGAGGGCGGGCGGGGAGTGATTTCAATTTCAATACCCAGGCTGGTTGCCAGATAAAAATATTTATCTATTTTGCCTTTTATGTCTGGTGCAGTGATGCTGCCTTTTATTACCGGCAAACCGGTTTTTGATGAGATACCCGCTGCCGCTTTGGTTTTTGCTGCGTAAGGATGGTTAGAATGAGAGGTAATACCGCATTCAAAGGTAATTTCACCGGTGTTGTGGTTATAACCCACTTGTGTTTCGCTCACTAATTTGCCAAAGGCATGATCTGCTTCTTTTTTTGCTGTGATTTCAAAGCCATGATTTGTAAAAGTAGCGAAATCGACAGGATTCATGGCCTGTAGCGTCACCGAGCCTTTAAGTGAAATAGTGGCAATATGTGTAGGCGATACAACGATTATTGGCGGTAGTGTTTCTAAATTGTATTTGAAAGGAATGCTATGGACTTTTTGCATTGCCCTGACTTTGCCCGCATTGGGTACATTTTGCACAGGGCTTGTGAATACAGGTGGTTTTGCAGTGTTCTGTGTTTCAGGGATATACAGTTTCTGGCCGACAAATATAAGATTGGGATCTGAAATTTTTATGCCGGTATTGATGATGACAGTCTGGTTATTATTATGTTCATATATTTCAGGCCAGCGCGATGGGTTTCCTAATTGTTGACCCGCAATATCCCACAATGTGTCACCGCTTTTAACAATATAGAGTTTACCTAGCATTATTTGCACTCCGTTGTTCTAAAACATAACAAATTATTCTCTAGATTCATATATCTTATAGGCCAGTTTAAATTATTTAGCAAGGCACCGATGTTGCATCGATATTTGAGTCCTGCAAAAATTCTGCTATTCTTTAAATATAGTTATTAACGACTTTAACAAGAAAACAAACTTCATGACATGGTTTCAGACTGTGCAAAATATTGGGTAAGAAAAGTGTTAGTGGTGTGTACTGAATTACTATAGAAACAATAAGAAGATAATAACCAGACTATTAATAACGGCAATGGTCATCCATGTTTTTATGGCTGGAGTGACTTTATGATCGACATAGAAATATTTTATTCCTGATAAGATGATAAATAGTAATGCCAATCCGCCCAGGATAAGTATTGCACTATTCATAGTAAATCGGTCATCATAAGGTAAGTCATAGTAAGCCTGTCATAGTGAGTCTGTGCCTTTGTGTATTGTTAGAATATAAATTTATTATCAAACTGAGTCAATAACGAATATTTTTTATACGGAAATAAGCATGTTAAATCAGACTAAAGCGGTGATTCCACATATAATTGATCAGCATGCTGAAGAAGCCGCTTTTTTGTGGCTGTTAAGAAATAATGCCGTTGATGCGCCTCATTATGATCTCAATGATTTGATCAAACTGGATGATCGCGTTGAAGCCCATCTTGATGGCTTAAGAATTGCCGGGGATTATGGCTGGCAGGTTTGCAGTGAAAACTTGCAGATAAAAGAGTCTGGTGAAGTATTTGCGGCCGCAGTTTTGGCATTAGAAGGGAAGTCGGACGAACGAATCAAGCAGGTCTGTGAAATCGTCGAACAAGCCCCGGAAACTCTTAACGGGCTTGAAGCGGCCTTTGGCTGGGTTGAAGCCCAGAATTTACATGGAACGGTCAATGAATGTTTAGTATCTGAAAAGCCTTTATGGCGGCAGATTGGCCTTTCTACCTGTGCTATTCACAGAGTTGATCCGGGAAATTTTCTTGACCAGGCTATTGGGGATGATAACCTGCAGTTGAGAGCCAGAGCACTTAAAGCGGTTGGTGAACTGGGCCGGGCTGATCTGAAAACAGCTTTGCTTAAACAACTTAATCAGGGTAACAATCATGGCAACAGCCATGATAATAACAGTGATGACAATACACGCTTCTGGGCGGCCTGGTCAGCTGTACTGACGGGTGATCGAGATGTGGCGCTTAATTGCTTGCGCCTGGAGATTGAAACAAACTCAATATACTGTTTAGAAGCTATGCTGGTGGCTTTACCTGCTCTTGATACTCAGTCAGTCAATAAAACTCTGAAGGTGCTGGCTGATAGCGAGGAAACTTTACGTCAGGCAATCATTGGCGCAGGTATTTCAGGCGATCCTGCTTATATACCGTGGCTGATTCAGCAAATGAACAGTCCACAGCTTGCCAGAGTTGCAGGAGAAGCTTTCGCTAATCTTTGTGGTATTGATCTGGCGTATCAGGATATGGAGGGTGAACTCCCGGATGGAGAGCTGGGCGGGCCTACTGAAAACCCGGAAGACGACAATGTTGCCATGGACCCTGACGAGGATTTAGCTTGCCCCGATCCTCTCCTGGTACAACAATGGTGGCAGGAACGTAAGCATAATTTCAAGCCGGGAGTTCGTTATTTATATGGCAAGCCTGCCGATAAGGCTCAATGTGAGTGGTTATTAAAAAATGCTACGCAAAGGTTGCGTTATGCCGCAGCCATATCACTGGCATTAATGCAGCCTGATCAAGCTTTATTTGAAGTGCGTGCAATGGGTAAAAGACAACAGATAACTTAACTCTGAGACCAGGAACCCGACAATGCTTTGAGTGGTTCGGCAATAGATTGAAACCTTGCCAGGCGGGCAATGTTACGATTGCGATGACTGATAAATGGCATAATACCTTGCAGCAGAATCTTTTCCATGGCAGTTTCGCTCAGAAATACTTCCGCACAGGCCTGCAATCCGGATTCTCCCTGTTGTTGCATGATATAGGCTGGCTGATCGTCAAGTTGTAAATCATCACCCGGTTGCATGGACCAGCCCTGTTTTGCGAAAGATCTGGCCAGTAATAGTGCACAATGGAAAGCTGGGTTACCCCATAAAAAAGCTTCATGTTGCTGTTTGGCAGGCATCTCCTGAAACTCGAAACTATCGACGGGGTCAGTATCAGCGCCATAGGGCAAACGCATCAATAGCCGTGGCAAGACCAGACCAATCCATGCAGCCGCTGGATTTTTGCGTAATGCCTGCCAGTGCTGTGCGGCTTGCGGGTCCATAACTGTCCAGTCATGGGGATTCGGTGACTCTGCCAGTGATTTACAGGCCAGTAACCCGGGATCTGCTGCACCAAGAAACGGGCCGCCGGCATGTGATGCCAATATGCCCAACTTACCCAGCAGGCTTAGATCCTCGCTGTCTGTTGTAAAGGTATAATTACCCACCAGCATTGACCAGGGTTCACCACCATAGGTTGCAACGCCTTGCTCCACCAGCAAGCGATACAGGCTTGATGAGCGTAGATCTTCGTCAGCAGAATCCAGCTCATCGAACAAAGTTTGTTTGCTTATATCCAGAACATGCAAAGAGAGGGTTTCATCACTTTCAAGCTCTGTGACCAGCATGTATAAACAACGCCAGGCTGCTTCCAGGGCCTGAAAATCCGGATGATGCAACAGCTCCCGCATGCGGGCGCCGAGCGCTTGATCAACTGCCTGAATATAAAGATCCCTATAGGGTGGAGTCTCAGGGACAATATACTCAGCGATAATATCACTGATATATCTTGATGCCAGGTTTTGCCCGGTTTCTGCTGCTGGTATCTGTTGCCTGGAACTTTCGCCCAACAGCCGATCCAGTGTTGCCGCATCATCTTCCTGTGCATATTCCTGCACATCATTCATACTGTCTGCAGACTCATGCTCATTGAGTTTGATGTTTTCACGCAGCTGTCCGGCGGCTTGTTCAAAACTGGCTGGATCCATTAATTGCCTGCGTAGTTGTAGAAATTGCTGAAAAATTTCCACTCTCTGAGACAATGAATCGGGATGAAAGTCATCGATTGTCTGAAATTCTATACTCATCTGTGCCGCCAGAGAGTGACCCGGCGGCAAAAGAAGTTCAGGTGCAATACGTGACATCAGGGTAGTAAAATTATCAATATCTACCTGTAGGATAGAGTGTTCTGACAGCTTCACGCTTGTTGTTGTTTTTCCCCGGCCACTGAAATCCCCTAAAATGAGGATCCGCATGGCACTGTCCGGTGCTCGTCTTACGGCTGGTCCCGGCTGTATTGAACCCAGTTTTAAGGTAAACTCCGATTGTCCTGCCATGGCTTATACTTGTGTTATGATTTAGTAGATATCTGAGAGAATTTACAGCTTTACAGTAAAACTATAGCATAATTTGCCAGAAAACCGGGTTTGAGCTAATAAATTACTTTGACAGATTGTAAAATCGTCTTGAATTTTCTACACTTTATAGAAGAAAGGCCCTTTAGTTTGAAATCGTATAATAATAATCCGAACTAATCGTTATAGGAAACCAGCAAAATGGATGATCAGTTTGATATTCCAACTCTACTCAAGCTTAGAAAAAGTACTAACACTATTTCTTCGTATCTTGAGCAGGAACTTAAATTTCATACCACGACACTCTCCCCTCTGTTCCATCCAAGGCTTGTCTTTGGAGAATATATTAGTGGTACCAAGCAAAGCGTAAAAGGGTCGGATGTCACCTTTAAACAACTTAAGGGAGTGTATAAAACATTACGTCAGAACAAACTCTTCTACGACAGGCTGGATGAACTCAAGTCATCCCTGGATGTATTTGCTTCAATGCTTGAATTCAGTCCCTACGAGTATAATTATCAGGCTACAAGTGATGGTGAAAGCAAAAATATTCGCATTATTTCACCTTTGAAATGGGTTCTGGGTTATAAAAATCAGGGCATAATACAGTTAAAAGAATTACTTAATGACAGGGCGAGTTCCAGAAATACAGACATTCAGGTTTGTGTACTGCATCATTTAGTCCTGCATTACGTGTACTCAAAACGGCAAGATGTAGCAAAGCTGCTTTCAGCGTTGCGTTTTAAGGCTTTATCCGAGCCTTCTGAGGAATACGGAAACCTTCCGCTGATCCATGTTTCATGTCCTATAAGAACAATCCGGCCTTCTGACGAGCTGATTATACAAAGCACTGATCTCTCGGGTGCGTCAGTATTTGAGGAAGTCATTAATGTCGATGACATTGAACAACTGAGTGACCCCTATAAAGAACATTTGCTTGAGTTGCTCAATAGTAATAAGTAGGGATGGTTTTTCAAAAAGTCTGGATTTAAAGCTGGAAACGAATCCTGGGGATGTTTTTGTGAGTGAGACATGAGAATTATTTTTTTATGTTGGGCTTTGCAGGCTCAGCACCAACCTACATTTGTAAATAGTATATCAGGTTACCTTCGGCACTGAATTTTTTTAGGGAACAGATATGGCATATCATGACATGCTTGTTAAGCTTTATGATCTGAAAAATGATCAATGTTATATGTCAGCGCTGACTGAACAAGGTATTGAAATACGTAAGCCAATAGGCTCTGAAAAACACGACCTGTTGAGATGGGTAGGGGATAATTTTTCTCCCGGCTGGTCGAGTGAACTCGATACTGCATTGTCAAACAGACCGGTTTCCTGCTTTATCGCGCAGCATGAAACTTCAATTCTCGGCTTTGGCTGCTATGATGCTACCGCACTGGGTTTTTTTGGTCCCGTGGGCGTGTTACAGGACGCACGAGGAAAAGGCCTTGGTGGCGCATTAACTCAAGCGTGTTTAATGGACATGCGCTTAAAAGGCTATGGATATGCGATCATCGGTATGGCAGAAGCACAGGATTTCTATCAAAAAGTAGCCGGAGCGGTTGAAATTCCCGATTCATCGCCAGGCATTTACCGTTCCAACGTTTGTTTTAAGCCGTAAAAGGCTAATATGCTCGTACAGATTCCCGTTATAGGCCCGATAGCATTTCCAGCATTTCTTTAGCAATATCGTAATTTGGATTAAGGCATATTGCTTTTTTTAATTTATCGATTGCTGCGCCGATTTTATCCTGGTTGAAAAGCACGTTGGCTTCGGTGTATAAATCCTTGGCGACCTGAGACGGTGGTTTGGTCAGTTTAACCTGGCAGCGAATGTTTTCGGCGGGTTTGATGGTATTCATCGCTGTGGCAGTAGGAAGAACCAGATTGACTCCAGGAACTAAATCTGACTCATCTTTGATACTGCGGTTAAAAAGCGGGATCAGCACACCATTACTTCTCTTGTTATACAGTTTTCTGGA
>CBDTVA010000151.1:0-6590 GCA_965363935.1 uncultured Gammaproteobacteria bacterium
AGGTTTCTGTACTTGACATAAAAAGTTCCCCTACAAAAGTATAGGCTCCTACAACATTGTCCATAAAATCAGCAACGGCTTCATTGGGGTAGCCTTTCTGGTTGGCAATGAGTCGGGTATTATTGATTTTCACATCCAGATTGGAGTGTGAATGTCCACAAACCCAAAGCTCTACCTGAGCAATGAGATTGGGTAAATCAGAATAAAAAGCACCTGAAATATCACTGTACCCAAAGATCTTATGCTCACAGAGTTTACTGGGACCATGATGCGTCACCACAACTGTTTTGCCATCAAAGGATTCATCAAATAACTTTTGGGTCAGCCAATTAACACTGTCTGTATGAAGGCGCCAGGCATGGCGGGTTGAAAAATAGCTACCCTGCTCTTTTTCATCGATTACCTCAATCATACGATGATCGGCAAGACGGTATTCAATACTAACCATGGCTTCCTCCTGAGTCAGACCTTTTGAGCATTTATAGTCTGTCCATAAAGTACAGCCAAGAAATCTTATGCCTTTTAGTATCACCTCATCATTTTCCAGAAAGTGGATCTGATACTTTTCTGCCGTTATACGAAGCTGTTGTATAAGCATCTGGTAGTTATGCCGGTAAAATTCATGGTTGCCTGCCACATAGATGATTTCACTCTCAGGGAAGTGCAGTCTTGCCCAGGGCAGACCTTGAGTACCAGTATGAATATCACCCGATAGTAAGACAATGTCTGCATCATTGACTATGGGTTGAAAATCTTCAAACTCCAAATGCAAATCACTCAAAATATGAATTGAAGCGGTCATTTTTGTTTTTTTCCTACTTTACCTGGTAAATTTCTCTAAGCCTATGAACTTTCATATAAATTAAGAAAATTAATTGCTCTGGAGTTAATGCAGGTCAGGAGTCATTAGCGGTTAAAAAGCGGGGATGAATACGAGCTCACCACAAGCCTGAGTTTCCCGTGTTTCTGCGTTCCTGTCTGGATTGATCATCAGCCCTTTTCAGCCAGCAGATAAGGTCTTCATCATACTCATCAAAAAAATGGGGGTCCAGAATTTCAATAAATCGTCTGGCTTGTGGTGATAAAAATTTACCTTTTCTCAATACCAGGCCATAACTTCGTTTTGGGAAATAGTCATCAAGCGGTTTTCGAATGATTTTTTCCGTACCCGTCAGGCATACATCCGTTACAATAGAGACTCCCATCCCCAGTTCAACATATTTTTTGATTATCTCCCAGCCACCCGCTTCGAGGGATACGTTAATCGAAAGATTCCGCTGTTTAAAGGCCATATCCACCACACTCCAGGTACTGAGATGATGCGGGGGTAAAATCAAGCCATAGGGGCTGATATCCTCTAAAGTGACATCTTCAAGCTCAGCAAGGGGGTGGCCTTGCGGAGTAATCAAAACAGGATTATAGGTAAAAATAGGACGATATATAATATCTTCCGGTATGTCCAGCATAGAACCTACTGCAAAATCAGCTTCATCGTCTCGAATCAGTGTCATCCCGTCCCGGCCGCTCACATTCAATAATTGCAGGTGAATTTGCGGATACTGATGATTAAATTGCTGAATAAGCTCAGGAAGAATGTATAAAATTGTTGACTCTCCTGCGGCAATATTAAGATTGCCCGATTCCAGCCGTCCGAGATTGGCCGCAAACGTTTCATGCAGTTTGTCAATACCATCAACCAGTGAATTTGACAGCTTGTATAAGAGTGTTCCCTCTGGCGTAAGTAGAATTTTTGGACCACGACGTTCAAAAAGTACGATATCAAGTTCTCTTTCAAGCGCTTGGATCTGCAAACTCACAGAGGGTTGACTTAAAAATAACAGCTTTGCTGCTTCACTGATACTACCAGTCCGGCACGCATGACAAAAGGCGCGAAGCTGTTTCAAGCGATTATTTTTATAGTAAAGTGCGGGCGTTTTACTCATAAAAACAGTTTACTATTGTTTTTTTTAATACACAAGATTGAAATAATTAAGATGAATAATCATTTTAATCCATATAAAGTGTCTGGAAATACAAATAAAAGCAGCCCAAACCGATAGTAGTAACAAACTAGCGCCCCATCATTTATTTATGGGCACTAGCGGCGCAAGGACATGCTGCCATTTTTGATGACTGCAAGTCATTGAAAATGTGGCAAAAGAAAAATAACACTTTTTCTTTTGCGTTCCATAACTTGTCAAGGAGGCAATTTATGGATGGACACTTACTATGATGTTATGGGTTTATTTCATTGAACTTAACAATAATGGTCCTGCTCAAATATAGAGCAGATCATATCGAGACTTTCTATGGAACTAAACGCAGAATCTGTCAATCAGTTACTGATTGCCGCCATTTTCATGGCAAGCCTGGGGGTCATACTGGCCGGTGTGTTATCAATCGCAAACCGGCGACTCTATGTTTATGAAGATCCCAGAATCGATGAAGTCGAAGAACTCCTCCCTCACGCAAATTGCGGTGCCTGTGGTACTCCCGGATGCAGACCCTTTGCAGAAGCTTTAGTGGCCAAACAGGTTGATCCCGGTTTATGTACCGTAAATACTGCAGATATGAATCAGTCTATTGCTGATTATCTGGGTGTTGAAGTCAGCCAGCATGAAAAACAGGTTGCCCGCCTTGCCTGTGCAGGCGGTAGTCATGTTGCCGTCACCAGGGCTAATTATCAGGGAATGAAAACCTGTCGTGCCGCAGCAATGGTCTCAGGCGGCGGGAAAGGCTGCACCTGGGCCTGCCTGGGTCTGGAAGACTGCGCTAATGTCTGTGACTTTGATGCCATTTCATTTAATAAATTCAGCTTGCCGGTAGTTGATGAAGATCGTTGCACTGCCTGTAACGATTGTGTAACTGAATGCCCGAAAAATTTATTTTCACTACAACCCGTTAGCCACAAATTGTGGGTTGCCTGTAACAATAAAGACAATATGGATGAAAGCGAAGCACATTGTCAGGTTGCCTGTAATTCCTGTGGTCGGTGTGTCAGTGACGCGCCGGAAGGCTTAATTACCATCCAGGAGAGTTTAGCCAGGATCAATTACGCTAAAAATGGACTGTCATCGAAAATTGCCATTGAACGTTGTCCAACGGGAGCCATAGTCTGGAAAGACTATGGCTGTGAATCTGAACGTGGCAGTCATTCCCGTAAGATTATTCGTAAAGAGCCGATTCAGCGAATCGAACCATTACCCAGAGCATAGCCAGAGCTGAAGTTTTAAATAAAATCTGAAGGATTTAATGATGTTTGACAAATTCCGAAAGAACCGTGCTGACAAGAATACAACATACTTTCCTTATCCAGGAAAACGTATGGCGATGGATGGTAATGGTGCCGTTATAATGTGTGAACGCGAAGCCTCAGATGCAGCAGGTGCCTATCCTATTACGCCTTCAACTCAAATGGGCGAGTACTGGGCTGAAGAGGTTGGTAAAGGTCATATTAACATTTCAGACAGACCATTAATTTTTATTGAACCCGAAAGTGAACATGCAGCAGCGGCCGTCACTGCAGGCTTATCCATGACAGGTTTACGTTCTGTTAACTTTTCTTCCGCACAGGGTGTTGCGTTCATGCATGAATCACTCTATGCGGCTGCAGGTAAAAGACTCCCCTATATCTTGAACATTGGCTGTCGGGCCATTACCAAAGCCAGTTTAAATGTACATTGCGGCCATGATGATTACCATTGTATTGATGATACCGGCTTTATTCAGATTATGGCCAGAGATGCTCAGGAAGCAGCTGATCTTAATCTGGTCATGAGAAAACTGGCCGAATTATCTCTGACGCCTGCGGTGGTGGCACAGGATGGTTTTCTGACCACTCACCTGATTGAATCTCTACAGGTTCCGGAGCGTCAACTGATCAGTGAATTTCTCGGTCGCCCGGATGATATGATTGAATGCCCCACTCCCGCTCAGAAAATGATCTATGGAGCGCAGAGACGCCGTATTCCAATGTCCTGGGATGTTGATAACCCGGTATCCAGTGGCAGCGTGCAAAATCAGGATGCCTATATGCAAACTGTTGCTGCTCAACGACCTTATTTCTATGATCATATTGAAGAACTGGCCGAGCAGGTCATGGATGAATATTATCAACTAACCGGTAGAAAATATGAACGGGTTGGCTGCTATAAGACAGAAGATGCGGACTACGTTATTGTTGCTCAAGGCAGTGTCGTGGTTCAGGCAGAAGCCGTTGCGGATTATTTACGCAAAACCCGTGATTTAAAAGTGGGCGTACTTAATATGCGCTTCTACCGACCTTTCCCTGGCGATCTGTTAGGCAATATTCTGAAAGGTAAAAAAGGTGTTGCCGTCATTGAACGTACCGATCAGCCTCTGGCTGAAGACCTGCCTCTGGTTCGGGAAATACGTTCAGCCTTAAGCAAATGTTTTGAAAACAATGTGACGTCCGATGAAGAGCAACCCTACCCTCGCTATGCAACATTTAAGAAGGCTAACGATAAGCCAAGAATGTATTCCGGCTCTTTTGGACTGGGCAGCCGGGATCTACAACCTGAAGCGCTGATTGGTGTTATTGAAAATATGCTGCCTGAAGGCAGGAAAATTCCTTTTTTCTATGTCTCTATTGATTTTGTCCATGGTAATGCCGACTCCCCAAAGCAGGAGATTTATCAGCAGGAATTAATAGATGCCTATCCGCACCTGGAAAAATTAGCCATTAAAGGCAGCGAAAATCCTAACTTGATGCCCGAGGGGTCCATTACCTTACGGATGCATTCAGTGGGTGGCTGGGGAGCAATTACAACGGGTAAAAACTTGTCCTTGACTCTGTTTGATCTGTTAGGCTACCACATCAAGTCTAACCCGAAGTATGGTTCTGAGAAAAAAGGACAACCAACCACGTATTACCTCTCTGCAGCACCCGAACCGATTAAGGTCAATTGCGAATATCATTATGTCGATATTGTGCTGTCGCCCGACCCAAATGTGTTTGAACATTCAAATCCACTGTTCGGATTAAAAGAAGGAGGCACATTAGTTATACAGAGTAATCTGGATTCTCCTGAAGCTGTGTGGAATTCATTTTCATTAAAAGCACGAAAAAATATAGTCAAAAATAACATACGTATTTTTTATGTTGATGGTTTTAAAATTGCTCGCGAAGAAGCCGGCAACCCTGACTTACAATACCGTATGCAGGGCACTGCATTTCAGGGAGCCTTTTTTGCCGCATCGCCTTTAATGGCGCAGGCAAACCTCAATGAGAAGGAACTGTTCAAAGCGATTGAATCACAATTACAGGCCAAGTTTGGCAGTAAAGGTAAATCAGTCGTAGAAGATAATTTACGAGTGGTGCAACGTGGCTTTGATGAGGCCATTGAAATTATTGATAAACCCGTTAACGAACAACATTCCACCATTGCTCGTAAAATCGTTAATCTGCCTGAACTGCTGAAAAAACAGAAGCAGGGCAGTGAAAAATTATCTGACATCCATCATTTCTGGGAACAAACCGGAAGTCTGTATCTTGCCGGACAGGGCAATGAGAATCTGGCCGATCCCTTCATGGCCATCAGTCAAATACCTGCGTCCACCGGTGTGTTTCGTGATATGACTCAAATCCGTTTTGAGCATCCTGTCTGGAATGCTGAAAACTGTACTGCCTGCGGTGACTGTTATACAACCTGCCCTGACAGTGCTATCCCTGGTCTGGTTAATACTATGGGAGAAATTTTCAATACCGTTATCAGCCGAATTGAAGCAGGACATTCTGGAAGTATTGGACGTGTTACTCAGCACCTTCGTCGCACCGTGCGTGACGTAGAGAAAAAATTACGATTATTGATTGAACCCTATGGTGATAAAGCGGATGTTAATATATTTCTGGATCAGGCTGTATTAGAAACCCTGCACGAATCCGATCTTGAAGCTGATGAAATAAAAATCCTGGAAAAAGAGTTTGGCTGGTTTATGGAAACGCTGGGCGATTTCAAACTCTCTGCAACCAAGCCCTATTTCACCAATAAAGAAAAGAAAAACAAGGGCAGTGGCGGACTATTTTCCATTACGGTCAACCCGTATACCGAAACAATTGACGAATTATGGAAGTCGCTTCGTTCCGTCGCTAAACAATTTATTAAAATCGAAACAATTCCTTAATTCGAAATTCGTCATTCAAGTATAGCCCGCAACCTTTAACCCGTAACTTGCAACTAAAGGGGATTTATTGACTATGGCACAGCAAATAGCAGACCGACGCGATCAGGAATTCGTTATCTGGGAGCAAATGCAATGCGACGAAATCCTTGGGCACGATGTATATGCAGAGTTTAACCGGAAAACCTGTGACATGATCATTACCGAGGCCAGGGCTTTGGCTCTCAAGGAGGTGCTGCCCACACTCAAAGACGGCGATGAGCAGGGAGTTTGTTTTGAAAATGGCACGGTCAAGGTGCCCGCGAGCTTTCATCGGGTCTTTGACCTGATCCTGGAGGGGGACTGGCAGAGCCTGAGTGTGCCGGTCGATATGGGGGGACAGGGCGCTCCGGCTTTTATCGGGGCCGCCGTGGCAGAGTATTTTCTGGCGGCCAACTGGGCGCTTTACT
>CBDTVA010000152.1:0-6524 GCA_965363935.1 uncultured Gammaproteobacteria bacterium
CGAATAATTCCAATCAGTTTTTCTATTGCAGCAGAATGGGGGAAAATCCAGGGAAAGGCTGAATTAATGGGAAAGCCCATGCCAACGATGGGTGGATTAATTTCAGTCTCTGGCCTTGTCAGTCAATGTATAGTCGTGACTAGAAATATCTCGGATATGGAACAAAGCTCGGCAGAACTATTCAATCCATGGTTAAAATCTGTATGAACGATGTCACCAAAGAATAAATATCATATATTTTTAAATATTGTATAGAAAAAATCAGTTATATAATAGGTGTTTAAACACCTATTTGGTAGATTGTAGAACTAACACTGATAGGCTCTACAGTAAAATTCAAAAGGACTTAAAATCCCTCGGTGGCAACACCGTGCCGGTTCGATTCCGGCCCTGGGCACCATTCATATTTCTTTATATTCAATAAGTTGAAAATTTAAGCTTCCTTACTATAAGCCTTTATTATATTGCTGAAATATTACTGACTACTATTCCACTACCTAAGAATGCTGATAAAACCAAGTTTAATTTCTGAAGTAATTTTTAATGTATTAAATATAAAGTAGTAAAATATGATAATTTGATCTATTATTTATATAAAATGTTCATGATTTGTGAACTGTGAATCTGGTGTTGTAGTATGAAACCTCAAGATATTTTGCTTGTTTTAAAAGTTCTTTCAAAATATATTTCTAAAGAGTCCTGGAGTCAACGTGAACTGGCTGATGAACTTGGGATTAGTATTGGAGAAATCAACGCGGGCCTAAAAAGAAATCAAAAATCAGGATTTTTAGACTCTGAGCTATTGCCTGTTAAATATGCAATAAAAGAATTTTTATTACATGGATTCAAGTATTGTTTTCCTCCAGAAATGGGGCAACCAACAAGAGGTATAAAAACAGCCTATGCAGCCCCTTTTTTAGTTGATCAGTTTGTTTCACACGAGCTTCCACCGGTTTGGCCTGATTCTGATGGTGAAGATAGAGGTTTTGAGTTGAAACCGCTATATAAAAGTGTCCCTTTTGCAATAAAAAGTGACCAAAGGTTATACCGTTTTTTAGCTTTGTTGGATGTGTTACGTAGTGGTCGAAAACGAGAAATTAATATTGCAAAAGAAATGCTTATAGAAGAAATTGAGCAAGAACCTAAATGAGTAATCTAAAACTATTAATAGCAATGTGTCATGAAATTAAACCTATTTTGGAAGAATTAGTATTAGTAGGCGGTTGTGCGACAGAATTGTTACTTACTGATAAAGGAGCGCCAGAGGTACGTTATACGACTGATGTTGATATGCTTATAGAAGCGGTTTCATTAAATGATTATTATCAGTCCTGTACTTCTTTAAAGAAACTTGGGTTTAAAGAAAACAAGGAGGTGATTTGTCGATGGGAAAAGAACAGTTTAATTCTCGATCTTATGCCAACTAATAAAAGAATTTTAGGTTTTGGTAATCCCTGGTACAAAGATATTGTTAAAAATAAAACCTCAATGATTCTTGATGGTATGAAGGTTTATCATGTTTCAGCACCTTATTTCTTAGCAACGAAGTTAGAAGCATACGCTACAAGGGGGAATAATGATCCCTGGTCCAGTCATGATTTGGAAGATATTATTAGTGTAGTAGATGGTCGATCTGAATTATTAGCTGACGTGATTGCAACAGAAAAGAAATTGGTTGATTTTTTAAGGGATGAATTCTCTCAATTGATGGATAATCATCATTTCATTGAAGCTTTGCCTGGATATCTGCCACCTGATTCAGCAAGTCAGACCAGGCTTAATGCTCTCAAGGAAAAGCTAAAAACGTTAGCCCAATTATCAATACTATTCTAAAATAGATAATCTGTACAAGGAAATAATCAGCATATGAATAGTTATAAGTTATTCTGTATTTTTGAATTAGCCTGGATTTAACTCCTACCAAGTCGGTTATTCAAGTCGGTTATTCAAGTTGGTCATGGGATTGATTTAATTAATATCGCTTACCCTGATAAATCTTGTATATAAAAGAGCCGGTTTTATATCAGGTGTTTAAACACCTGTTTGGTAAATTGTAGAGCTAGTTCTGTCAGGCTTTGTAAAGATATTCCAAAGAACTTAAAATCCCTCGGTGGCAACACCGTGCCGGTTCGATTCCGGCCCTGGACACCTTTCTTAGAAGTATTATCAAAACCTTATTTTTCTGAGTTACCTTTACTCTAAAAAACTCCATGTTTTATCAAATTAAACTAAAAATATCAGCATCCATTTCTTAATAGATTTTCAGTCTTATCCAGAGGTTAATCCTTTATTCTCCTTCAGGGTAGTAATGAGATATTGCCGTCTTTCATAAGAATAGGCCGTTGAGCATTGGGATTTGGGGATAAACTCTGAGTAATCGTATATCTAACGCCGCCGCACATGGTCTGACCTGGGTTATGGCTATTGATGGGTATTATAGCCAATTCAAAATATGTTTATTATTCAACCAATCTAATGCAAGTCTATGTAAATATAGTTGTTTTTATTTTTGCTCACAGAGTTACTAACACGTTATGCTGCCATTTTGTGAGTAAATGCTGCATGTTGGTTTTGTAACCAAAAACGACATAAACGAAGAGTTGTCCCATCTCCAGATCAATATAAGAAATTCATCCAACAGCGAATGAGTAAAGGTCGTTGGCATCGCTATACGCTCTGCATACAATGAACTAAGTCTATTAGTCAAATATGGGGATGGATTTATGTCCCCATTGCTGTAATTAATCAGTTAATCTCCATAACCTTGCCCATGCTATTGACAACTGTTCCTACCATCTATATTTGCAGGTAAAACCCTTATTCAATCTATGAATTTAAACCGTTATATTTCCCCATGCAGTTAACGGAATAATACAGGAACAAGGATGCTCATATTTACCGCAAGCCAGACGAATCGCTTCAAATCGGTGACGATGTAATTGTCACTATCCTTTCAGTTAATGGCAACCAAGTCAAAATTGGAATTAATGCGCCCAAGGATGTTGGTAGTCATCGGTAAGAGATTTATGAGGAAGTTCTTGGTAAGGTGCATGCTGAGCTGAATTAATACGACTCACCAGATTCGGGAACGTAAAAAAAGCCACCTCATTGAAAGGTGGCTTTGGTATAACAGATATTATTGCAGGTGATATTCGCCAACTGTTTCATTGTAGATGAAAACATTGCTGCTGCTTTTCCTGGCTGCTGTTGGATTGTTACCCATATATTGATTGATATCGGCGGCGCTGGCAATATCTGTTTTTTTAAAATCATCCGGATTGACATATTGCTCATATTCATAACTCCAGACTGAGTTTTGATTATGATCATCCCCATAGCTGCGAATGCTGGCAGCTGAGCTTTTTTCATAACTGACATCAGCGTATATGTTTGCAGATTCTTCATAAATAAGGCTTGATAAGGAATTATCAGCCTGTACAGTACCAGCGATTACAGCTGAAGCTAAAATGGCAGAAGTTAGTAATGTTTTCATGGTGGTGTTTCCTTTTTGTTTTGATTAAGTATGGGGTTAGTTTAAAGGAAACAAGTTTTTATTCTGTTCGTATTGATACGTGAAAAATTTCGGATTATACCTAATGAGGCTTTGCAGAGGATATGCGGTAGCTGATTCCATAATTCTACAAAAGGTTGGTCAGGAACAATAAAGCAGCTTATGCAGCATGATTATGCAGGTACAAAACAGGCTTCCACCCCATTTTACCAAAGCCGCATTCAAATGCGGTTTTAAGAGAACTCCCGACTTGTATCTGTATGTGTATCATAAAGCCTGCCAACGACGGCTACAATCATTTGGCGGGCGAGTGCTTTTAGCCCACAGTCAGCCAGTCAGTTTGTTTACATTACAACATTAGAATTAAGGACATATAGAGTAGAAAAAATAAAAATTTATAAAACTAATATCTAAAATCTTACTCTATCTAATGTCTACCCACATTTTAACATGGATGAGATATTGCTCTTTAAACAATTTCTGGGTGGGTTAGGGGGATTACCATGGTAATGAGTTAGTGTGAAACTATCGGGATTTTCTGTGAGTTGCAATGTATCTCCATTAGAGGTTTTTATCTTGCTAAGCGCTTATTTTGGCAGTAAAATTCCCATAAAGCTGTCAATAGAGTTAACCTTTACTTTTAACATTTTGAACACTCTTTATCCTTTCTGTTATAGCATTAATATTATATAATTCTGTTTGTTCTATCGAAACCCTGCCCGGCGCATAACCTATCGGAATTGACTATGACAAGCAACATTAAAACTGATAAAGGATTCTTCCACAGTCTCAAATCAGCATTTGCAATCCTTCCCCAATGCAAAGATATTAACTTAACGGAACAATTAAGTCTTTGTAAAGAAAGCGTCAGGATCCCTCTGAGTGATTTTCCAGTCGAAATTTCATTACCCGGAAGCCAGCAGATCTTACGGCTGATCCCCGAGCAGTTTATCGGTGAAACGAACAGCAGCGATAAATCATCACTATTGTTGTTGAACCCGGAAAATTTTCTTTCTCAGATAGATGGTTTCATTCGGCTTGTAAAGAATGATCATCTCATTATTGGACGGGAAGATGAGCAGTTGAGTGTTTTATTCGAACATCCGGATAAAGTGGCAAAACGCCACATTGCCATTATGCATGAAGGCAATTCTCTGGTGTTTAAAGATCTTGTGGGAAAACCGGGAACAATTTTGACGCCAGTGGCGAGTGATAACTGGAATATCTCAAAAATGCGTATGGATAACTTACGAGAAATACGCAGAATTTTTCGTGGACCTATTGAGTTACTAGCGCCGGACAAGGCACTTGAAGACCTTAACAAGGTGAATAAATTACTTGAGAAAGAACCCATGCGGCCTAGAGATGAACGTGGAATGCCGGGAGGAATTGTTAAACTGCCCAAAAAAATGATCCCCATAATCATCGGCGATCTGCACGCACAGGTAGACAATCTACTGACATTGCTAACCCAGAATAAATTCCTTGAAATGCTGGGAGACGGTAAGGCTGCTATGGTATTTCTGGGTGATGCCGTTCACTCCGAAATGGATGGACACATGTCAGAGATGGAAAGCTCCCTTCTTATGATGGACTTAATCCTTCGTCTTAAACTCTGGTTTCCACAACAGGTATTCTATGTGCGCGGCAACCATGACAGTTTTTCAGAAGAAATAGGTAAGTCTGGTATACCACAGGGTTTGCTGTGGTCAGAGACTATGCTTAAAATTCGGGGAACAGACTATAAAAAAGCAATGGAACGCTTTTATGAATTATTACCTTATGTTGCCTTATCAAAAAACTATGTGGCATGTCACGCAGCTCCCCCAAGAGGTAAGGTTACTGTCGATATGCTGGTGAATATCCATAAATATCCCGGACTGATTCAGGAAGTCACATGTAATAGACTTTACCGTCCCAACCGACTGTCAGGCTATACCAAGGGTGATGTAAAACGTTTTCGCAAGGCTCTGAATTTGCAAGGCAAAGCAGAACTTTTTGTCGGCCATACGCCATTGACCCGACATGATGCATTGTGGTTAAACGTGGGAGGCATTGAACATCACAATGTGGTATTTAGTGGAAATATCCCATGGATAGGTGTCTTTACTCGTGTCAAAAATCAAATGATTCCGCTGCGCTATCGCTCAGAGTCTTTGCTCGAAGTACTCAACGAACTTGATGATGTTGAGTTGTATGACGAGCTGAATCACGAGGAATCAGATGAAAGATAAATCTCAAACATCCACACGAAGGAAGTCTCTTAAAGAAGGTCCTGTGATTTATCATCCTGAAGACTATCTGATAGATGATCACAAAATAAAAAAGAACCTCACATTGGCCGAACTCAATCACGTGTTCAAAATGTATCTGCAGGAATGTCACTTACATTATGATGATATCTCAATTCTAGGCCAATTCTCGCTGATTTTTAACGACCCTTTGTTTAGTAAATGGCACACATTAAGTAAGCAGGAGCAGAGTGACGCACTTTCTGAAGCAGTAAAGTTACCGCAGATTTATGATGAACTGATAATGTCAATTGGTGCAACTGCAGGCGATTCAACTATTATTAAAAGTGTTGTCAAAGATGCCTATCAAAATTCTATCGACAGCTTTTCCCAGTCTGCATTTCTGCAAAGAAAATATTTAACCCGTTTTCCAGGAATTAAAATCATCCTGTATGTTGACCAGACCAGAGAATTGATTATTCTTACAGTAGTCGATAATGGTTATGGGGAAAAATTTTTAAAACCAAAAATATCATTTTCCAATCAAAAACAGGGCGATGATATGGTATCCAGATTTGTTGACTGGTTCGTAAGACGCTATATTGAAAAAGAACAGGGTGAAGTCCGACATGACATCGCCTACATAGGAGGGCAGGGTCTGGGTTTAAAGAAGATAAAACTCGAATTGCAATTAGATGTGAAGGTACACTTTCTGATTTCAGGTGCAGTTTTTGAGATTAAGTTGAGAAATTATTTCTAACTAAAATGGGTTCAGAGAACAA
>CBDTVA010000153.1:0-6514 GCA_965363935.1 uncultured Gammaproteobacteria bacterium
GAAAAGAAGGAGATTACCGGGTTATTATCGGAAAAGGCGAATTTTACCACCAGTACTATAAATAAATTCTATCAGTATATAAATCATGACAATAATATACTAACCTTTGAGATGTACCCTATTGATGCATCAAATATTATTGAGCAGACAATTTTATTGCTTACCAGACAGGGTATCAGGGACAATATCACTATTCAGAGTAATGGCTCACAGTTAATAAATCTGGTTATCGCCGAAACCAGTGCCCTGAAAAATTTATTAGCTCTGATTTTCGAAATATTGATAGATGATGCCATGGAAGATTCCTGCATTCAGGTGGAAATAACCGACAGTGAAAATTATGTCCATATTAATCTATTCAATGTTGGGTTCGGTCTTCCAGATAAGGAGTTTCAGGCCTATTTGTTTAGCGATCAACCTCAGGTCTCGAAGAAATTTATACAACTGAGATCATTTATTCAAATAATAATTAAGTGGGGAGGGCAGCTATCCGCACATAGTAATATTGGCGAAGGCATCAAATTTACCATTACATTAGAAAAAGTATTCAAAATAAATGAGTAAATCTCCGGTGAAAAAAAATAAATCAATTTTAGTGGTCGATGATGATGTGATTTTACGTAAATTGCTAAAATTTTTTCTACGCCATGATGGCTATGCTGTCCTTACAGCAGAAAATGGTGCCGCTGGCTGTGAAATCATTAAAAAAGAACAAATTGACCTTATTATTCTTGACGCTATGATGCCGGTTATGGACGGGTTTAATTTTTTGCAATGGTTAAGAGTCGAGCAAGACCTAAAAACACCGGTTTTATCGCTCACCGGAATGGAAACTGAAACATCAAAACAATTGCTCTTGGATGCTGGTGCGGACAAGGTTCTGTTTAAACCCATTAAGAATCCTATTCTCAAACAAAATATTGAATTATTACTCGATCAAGCTGAACATAAAATCTAATAGTGCTAGATATATTTCCATTACCTATATTTCCTCAAGGTGCACTAACCAGTTCTGTTATCACTACAGCCTGGGTTGGAATCTTTGTTGTCTGTTTTTTTAATCTGCGTCTGGGCTGGGTGTTATCGGGAATGATCGTTCCGGGTTATCTGGTTCCTCTGTTACTGATAAAACCCTGGTCTGCCGGCGTCATTGTTCTTGAAGGTATTATTACCTACCTGATTGTCTGGCTGTTTTCTGAAAAAATTTCTCGCCTGGGCTACTGGAGCAGTCTGTTTGGACGGGATCGATTTTTCTTACTGGTGGTTGTCAGTGTTTTTATCCGTTTATTGTTTGATGTTTGGCTGCTGCCTGTCTTTGGGGAATGGGTTACCCAATCCCTGGCTGTAAATTTTGACTATCGTAATAATCTGCACAGCTTTGGCTTGATCATTGTTGCACTGATTGCTAATCAATTCTGGAAAACCGGGCTGGTACGAGGTCTGTTGCCATTACTGGTTACTATAGCAACGACCTATCTGATTGTCCGCTATGGTTTAATGGAACTCACCAATTTTACCCTGAGTAATCTGAACTACATCTATGAGGATATTGCCAGTTCCATTCTGGCCAGTCCCAAAGCCTATATTATTCTACTTGCAGCGGCTTACATAGCCTCCCGTATGAACCTGCGTTATGGATGGGATTATAGTGGTATTCTTATTCCGGCATTACTGGCATTACAATGGTATCAACCAGGTAAAATTCTGACCTCATTTGTTGAGGCATTCATAATTCTCTGGTTGACACGATCCCTGTTAATGCTGCCAGTATTAGCCAACCTCAATATGGAGGGCGCCAGAAAAACGCTGTTATTTTTTAACATAGGTTTTGCTTATAAAATACTGTTGGGTTATTTCATTTTGTGGCAATTTCCCGATGTGAAAGTAACAGATGCCTATGGCTTTGGTTATTTGCTGTCCACTTTGATGGCAATCAAAATGCACGATAAGGATATTGCTATACGGTTTACAAAAAGTACTGTGCAGACATCGCTGGTAGCTGTGATTGTAGCCAGTTTTATCGGTTTTGGACTGACCCTGGCAGGCTCCTATCTAAGTGAAAGGATAGTTCCCACTGATATTAGCTTACAAAAAGACATCAAACATCTGGATAATACACTTAACGAACAGATTCGCAATGATAAGCTTATTCTGTATCAGTCACGCCTGCTCAAGAATCAGACTAACACATTGCCTGCCGAAATTGACCACTTTGCCAGCGGTTTGAAAAAAATCAAAGAATACCTGAGAAGCGGAAATAATCATCTGTTAATTCAGGCAACGGAACATTTCAATCCTCTCGGCTTTGAATTATTTCTGTTAAACAACCGCTACCTGTATTTAAAAGAGGAAGGTATTGTGAAGGGCTGGGGGTTGTATATCATTGATACCCAGGCGCAAAACAATCTGGTTGTTGAAGTTCCGTATTCTCTGGATGAAAACGGTGTACTTGAAGCAGGTATTTCCTTTTTTAAGCAGATGGGCGCTTTTGCCTTTGCCAGTGGCGGGACCTTAAAAAAACTCAATATTGATAATTCATCCGATGTACTGGCAAATCGGCAAAGTTTTTTCCATCTTTTTCATGAAATCATGTCGCAAGGTGATGCAATACAGATCCGCTATCAACAATACGCAGAAAATGAATTACTGATCAAACAAACTATTCCTCCCAGTCTCAATCTGAAAATATTGAAAGAGATGATCAATAAATTTGAATTTGTCTGGGGTAACTCAAAAGAAACCAATCGGCAGCGTGATATAACGCCATCAGGCTTTGCAGAACTGTATATCACATCAGATGCTATACGACGTATTATCGCTCATCAATTTCATCAGCAGCAAGCGTTGGCGGTAGAAAAACAACAGCAGCGTATTGATGGCTATCTGCAAGAATGGATCCTTAATGCCAAAGGCATGATTGCCGAAAGTGGCAGCAACCGGTATATCCCGCCCAAACAGGAAGAACTGCTGTTTTTTGACGAGGAAATTATCACGCCCCTATTATCGGTTATTGATCAATATAATGAAGTAAAAACCTGGAATGAACCCTTACAAAACGATTTAAACAGCATTATGGGTAATGCGGGTGCATTTAATTATAAATTGATACAGTATTCACACAAAAAAACACAGCAGGAATACATTATTTTATATGAGCAGGCTGGTAGCACACAGAAACATTGGGGCACTTATGTGTTTCGTTTAAATGAATCCGAGCCCTATATTATTGAGATCCCACGTCCTGTCTATGAGGTCAACAGTTTTGAATATGCGACATCATTATTTGAACAATTAAAGGCAAGGGCATTGCTTATTTCAGGTACTCATCCACATGCTAATACCGATGGCAAAGCGGATATGGTTCAATTTGATAATAAGAGCAGCCTGTTTACCTTAGTAAACCAGATAATAATGAGAGAAAATTTTAATGAGAAGTTGTTTGTCTTCAGTGTCAGAGCATTTGGTTTTCGTGAAGATGTGGAGCTTCCTGATACTGATATTTTAATTTCACTAAGTCATGGAACAGGCAGTGACAGTAACATGTCTTCAGAATTAAAAGCGCTATTGAACCTGTTTGACAAAAATAACTTTTCTCACCAGTTTGTAATGGGTGAAGCTAAAACTGCCGGCTACGAAATTGGCAGTATTCCGCAATCACTCTATGCACTGATCAGCCGGAACAAGGTATTCGGGGTGCTTTGGCTGTCACCGTTTATACGTAAAAGTTATCGGCAAAAACATAAGGATTTTGCTGAGACCGGGCAATTTAACTCTCTGGATATTCAATCAATAGAAGTCGATATTCAGCAGTATCTACAGGAAAATATTTTACTTGCCGGTACTCTGGATGAGGTGACAAAATCAGTTGTCAAAATACCGGAAACATTCAGACTTTATTTAACAGACTATCTTCAGTCACATGATTTTGTCACATTGATGAAATCATTAAACAGTGTGACAAATTATTCTTATCAGAGATTAATAGACAAGGATACCCGCCAGTCCTTTCTGTTAATCAAAGAAGGCTTGAGCAAAGAAAATAAGCAAAACATCGTGATGATGATTAACCTTTCACCGACAGAGCCTGATTCAGTTATTAGCTTAGATAATAGTAAAACCTTTTTTCCCGACATTGTTAAATTTACTAATTCCAGAAGCGCCTGGCTTATAATGGGCAGGCAGCTATGAGGCGGTTAGGACATCTCATTATTTTGTTTGCAGTTATAGCGGTTGTTTTTCTACTGCTGGAAAAAATGGATTTCACTTTTTTTACTCTAGACAGAAATAAAGACAAACAGAGCTTATTAGAGACTTCATCGTTTAGCCTGACCCATAGACAGATTAATTCCCAATGGACAGAATTTTCACTGAACCAGGCTAATGATTCAATACGTTTACTCAGCAATGCTGTTATCCAGGAAAAATATACCAGTGAAATTGATAGCATCTGGCATTATGCACTTGAATACCAGCTGATTGATAAAAATAACAGGCTTATAAAACAGCAGGTTTATCATCATCGCAGTAAAATAACCTGGTTAAAAAATCAGCAGGACTTGCTGCAATCGCAAACGTTTTTCCTCAATAATAACTTTATCCCTACTTCATCCTCTGAAATTCTGATTAAGACGGCATCCTATCCTGCACTGGCAAAAATACGCGTTAGAACTCATTCAAGTTCGCCACAGGTGCAATTTGTGTTTTTTCGCTTATATGAGCGTGAACGTGTGTTTGATAACAAAATTGAATATTTATGGCAAAGGCTGGATCTGGAAGAACGTGAAAGAATATCTCGATTCAGTGTTTATGGCAGTGATTTTTTACGTAATGATGAACGATATCAGATGCTAAAATATCGTTGGAGACCTGTCGGACCCGCTGGTATTGCAGGACAGGATTATCAAACAGAAAAACTCTATATCAATAAAGACGAACTGATTGTACCGATTGAAGATCATATTTTAAGCAACAGGATTGATGCCGATAAGTATTATTATCATATTATACCGGTCTCAGAACAGGGCGGCACGCTCTCTCTGCAGATAAAACCTGTAGCTGAAGAGTTAAACCCCGATGCTAACAATGTGCTGATTAACTGGTTTGGCAAAGGCCGTATCAAGCGGGAACACTTTACTTTTAACCTTCGGGACGAAGCGAATTGGGAAAAACAACTGGGTGGCGGATTAATTGAAGTCAGAACAGAGCAGCCGGTTACCATTAAATCATGGCTGACCCTAAATGGACAGCGTAGTGAAATTACTCCGGATGATATCCTGGTGACAGCGTATGCACTGCAAAACGAGCAAACTTTAAGCTATCCGATCAATCATGTCAAAAATCGCTCTACTTCGGTAAAAATATCTATTCGTGCCTTATTGCAACATGCGGGACAAACTGCTCAACCTGGCGCAGTTAATTATAGTTATTTCAGTCAGGAGAAAAGAATTTCCGGCGGGCAAATAGAGCCTGAGTTTAGCCGTTCATTTTATGATCGCATTTTAAATGCCAGCCTGGAAGGGCATCTTTCTGATCCCTATCATTTCTATTTGAACATTCCAGCACAAGCTGATCGGCTCGAATTGACATCCAATGAACCAGTGTATATTAATCTTTATAATCGACCAGCTGATTTTTATTATCGAATTCGCGTTCCGGAAGATTATTATCATAGCCGTGAAATCAAACATATTCGTCCAGTGTGGTTTGCCCTGCAGGCCGAAGATCAGCTTGAACTTATGCGACAGCGGCGTCGTGTGCTGATTTCCAGCCAGCCAAGACCTCCTCAGGATGAACAGATAAAATCCCTGGCTGAGTATGAATGGCAAGATTATTTTCCCAAAGTTAACTGGCAGGCACGGTACTTATTCAATCCGAGAAATGCTGAATTACCTGTCCATAATGACGCCCTGGGCGTGTTATACCACCGTTTACCGGCTAATCAGCAAAAAAAGTTAAATTTTAGCTCTCAGGCTGGCCTGCCTGCCATTGAACCCGCCCTCGTTTTTTTGCGCAAGGGTGATAAACCGTCTAGAATTAAAGTGTTTGTTGATGGTAAGTTACAACTTGAAACTTATATATTGGCTAGCAATGGACAGTTAAAATTACCGCAGATGAGCACAGGCCGGCATGATCTTAAAATAGACTCTCCGGCTGGAGTTAACTGGTATATTAACCAGTCAAAAGGGCAGGAAAACTATTATGTCAAGCGTTTGTCAACTCGAATTGACAAGAAAACACTGAATTTTGATTTTTATAAAAATAAAGACAATATGGTCTTATCAGGATTATTCCAAAGTCAATCTGCCGCGACTCAAAGAACGTTGTTACAAGTCTCGATTTCGCCGGATAAACGGGTGATGAAACAACAGGTCTATACACTTCTGAATCGACAATTTGATATAAGGCCTGATAATAGTGAAGCAGTTAAGGTGCTTAATACGCCAACTGAGCTGGTTGGCAAGGGGCAGACGATTTTATTACAAAGCCATTTAAACTGAAAATTCTGGAGAAACGG
>CBDTVA010000154.1:0-6478 GCA_965363935.1 uncultured Gammaproteobacteria bacterium
CAGGCTATCGTTCCTGATGTATCCAGTTTGTTACTGAGCAGCTGGGCATTGCCTTGTTTACCGTTTGGTGGCGTAAATACAGGTTTATTTAGCGTACCTTTGCTTGGCGCCGGGATCTGGATTGAATTTGAACAGGGCGATCCGGATTATCCGATCTGGGTTGGCACTTTTTGGGGCAGTGCAGCAGAAGTACCCAAGCTGGCTCAAACTGCGCCGGCACCTATTCCGTCCATAACCATGCAAACACCCGCTAAAAATGGCCTGGTGATCAGCGATGCCCTGGGTCCCAGTGCCTTGGGTGGAATAACATTACAAAGCGCCAGCGGCGCAACCATAGCGGTTAATGACCTGGGTATTACCATTTCAAACGGCAAAGGCGCACAAATAACGCTGATAGGAAATACGGTTGATATCAATCTGGGGGGCTTAACAGTGATTTAGTGCGGTTTAACTAAATCTTGTCTCTCCAAGTAAGCAGTTAAAGGAGCAAAACATGTCTGGAACATTATTACATTTAGGCGCAACGATAACTTGTGCTCATGCAGGGCAGGCAACACCCGTGGCACCAAACCCACGCGTATTGGTCAGTGGTCAGCCTGTAGTGCCGCTAAGCAGTACCTATGTAATTGCCGGTTGCACTTTGCCGCCTCCCCCTGCGGCCAATGGACCGTGTGTGACCGCGCAGTTTATTACTTCTGCCAGTCGGGTATTTGCCAATGGTGTGCCGCTGCTTTTACTGGATAGTCAGGCTTTATGTGCTCCTACTGGCACGCCAGTCATACCTTTAGTCATCCAGACCCGTGCGATAGGAATGTAATCATGGCTAATGTAGACTTTCCTTATCACTTTGATGCTGCTGGTGGCACGGCAGAGACTGATTATGCAGATCATATCCGTGACATGATTCATCAGGTTTTATTCACCTCACCGGGTGAACGGGTTAATCGCCCCACATTTGGCAGTGGCCTGTTGCAGATGGTTTTTGCACCCAATAGTGTGGATTTAAGTGTGGCAAGCCAAATGTTAGTACAGAGTGCATTACAGGAATGGCTGGGGGATCTGATTGTTGTTGATACGGTTGAAGTTCAGGGCATTGATAGCGCTCTGCATGTTCGAGTTGATTATTTGATCTTAAAAACTCAGCAGCGGCAAGTGGCTGAATTTGACAGTGGAGGTGTGATCCCATGATTTACTTCTGTTGTGAAAAAAGGCGCCGAAATGCTGTGCGAGGTCGAAACGATATTAATGGTATCGATTTTCTTGAAGTCATAGACCGGGAAGAAGAAAATCAGGATTTACGCCAAAGACGGCTACGCGTGCATTTACTGAATCCTCATACGGGTGCTGATTTTGCAGCAGACAATGTACGAATTGAAGGGGGAGAGCGGGTAAAAAATATCCAGGTGCAGGAACAGGGAGTGACTTTAGGTGTAGACAATGAGGCCAATGTACTCACCATTGAAGTTGACAGGCCTGGCGATTTCTCTACCTATACCTTACGTTTATTAAGGTCTGTCATCAATAATGATGAACGCCCGCCTGAAAATTTCGACCCTGTTCTATCATCAGTGGCGTTTTCTTTTAAAGTGGAATGTCCTACTGATTTTGACTGTAAAGACAAACGGATCTGTCCACCTGAACTTAAAAGCAAACCACCGATAGATTATCTGGCAAAAGATTATGCAAGTTTTCGTCGTCTGATGTTAGATCGTATGGCAGCTTTGCAGCCGGATTGGCAAGAACGTCATGCCGCTGATTTGGGTATCACCCTGGTGGAATTGTTAGCCAACACAGCGGATTATTTGAGCTATCAGCAAGATGCGGTGGCTACCGAAGCCTATCTGGGCACTGCCAGACGAAGGATATCCGTACGTCGCCATGCCCGATTGGTCGATTATTTCATTAGTGATGGCAGTAATGCCCGTACCTGGGTGCAAATACAAGCGGCAGCTCAGGTTGTTATTCCGGCAGGCACAGCTTTAGCTACCAGAATACCTGGTCAGGCTGTCAATATTGCAACAGCTGATGCAGAAGTTTTGAAAAAAGCTCAGCTTGTCTTTGAAACCATGCATGTTATCGAACTGTTTACCGACCATGATGAAATTAATTTTTATACCTGGAGTGATGAACACTGCTGCCTGCCTGAGGGAACAACACGAGCCACTTTAAACGGACATTTTCCTAATCTTCAGGCACATGATGAAGAGCAGGGCATTATGGGGAATGTGCTGGTGTTTGAAGAAACAATCGGTCCGGAAACCGGCAATCAGGCTGATGCAGACCTGCAGCGTCGTCATGCGGTTTTATTAACTTCAGTCACAACACTGGATGATGAAAATAATCCTTTGACCGATCCGGTTACTGATCTACCCATTACCGAAATTGAATGGGTAACTGAAGATGCCTTGCCTTTCGCATTGTGTATATCAGCCTCGGTTGGACAGGGTGATGAAAATCTTGAGATTGGTGATATCTCAGTTGCCCGAGGTAATATAGTATTGGCTGATCATGGCCGAACAGTGATTGAGCCGCCATGGGATCCGGTTCCAGAAGCACGATTAAAATATGCCCCTAAACTGGCTGAAGACCGCTGTACATCATCTGAGCCTGAGCTTATTCCCATACGGTATTCTGAAAGCTTGAAACAGAGCCCGGTCACTCAGGCGGCCGAATTTGAGGCTGAATTACTAAAATCAGCCAGTCAAGCCATGCATTGGAAGCAATATCAGGTTTTGCCGGATATGCTCTTATTAAGCGATCAGATTGGTGAAGGGAACTGGAATCCGAAACGCGACTTGTTAAACAGCGATGAAGATGAACAACATTTCGTCGTTGAAACTGAAACAGAGGGTATAGCGACACTGCGTTTTGGTGATGATAAGCAGGGTAAAAGGCCAAATGCAGGAACGCAATTTACGCCTGAATATCGGGTGGGTAATGGCAGTGTCGGTAATATTGCTGTGGACAGTCTGGTGCACATTTTGAGTAACATCGAAGGTATTATTCAGGTCCGAAATTTAACATCTGGACAAGGTGGTTCAGATGCAGAATCAATTGAAGATGTTCGATTACGGGCGCCTTATGCCTTTAGAACACAGGAACGGGCAGTGACACAGCAGGATTACCAGGAGGTCACTGAGCGCCACCCGGGTATACAGCAAGTTGCTGCAACACCGCGTTGGACTGGGAGCTGGTATACCTGGTTTTTGACTATAGATCGCAAGGCCGGATTAGAGGTTGATTCTGCTTTTGAAAATGATATCCGTGCTCACGTTGAACGCTACAGAATGGCGGGATATGACCTGGAAGTGGATGGGCCATTGTTTGTGCCGTTAGAAATTGAAATGTTTATTTGCGTTAAAGCGCAATATTTTCGTAGCGATGTAAAACAGGCATTACTGGCTGTTTTTAATAATCAGCGTTTGAAAGATGGTCGGTTAGGCGTGTTTCATCCGGATAATTTTACTTTTGGCCAGACGGTTTATCTCAGTCCTCTCTACGCTAAGGCGCAACAGGTCTCAGGTGTAGCTTCAGTTGAGTGCAGAATTTTTAAACGCCAAAGAGTCGCAGATTTATCCGGGTTGGACACAGGAAAGTTAGCCATGAATCGACTGGAAATACCCAGGCTGGATAATAATAGAAACTTTCCGGAACGCGGTGTGTTTCGGCTGCAAATGGGAGGAGGCAAATGAATAGTCCATCCGATTATTCCATCGCGGCTCTCAACGATTGTGATTGTTGTGAAGGCATTGATGTTGCTACTCCAATAGAAATTTTTAATCGGCCGGGATTGCACAGCATTGCTTATCGTATAGGAGACTATGCTGAGTTTAAAGCCAGTATGCTGGCGCGTTTATCAGCTAATGATTTTCCTGCACTGAAGGATTTTCGCACCCATAACGATAATGATTTTTCTATTGCCTTGTTAGATGCCTGGGCTATGGTAGCTGATGTATTAACTTTTTATGATCAAACGATTGCTAACGAAAATTATTTAAACACGGCAAGCGAAAGTTTATCCATTTTTGAGCTGTCAAGACTGATAGGCTATAAACCACATCCGGGGGTGGCCGCCAGTAGCCTGCTGGCTTTTACTATGGATGATTTACCAGGATCGCCGGAGAAAATTAAACTTGTTAGCGCCAGTAAAGTGCAAAGCACCCCTAAACAGGACGAGCTGGCGCAGCTATTCGAAACTGTTGAAGAGATTGAGGCACGTCCAGCCTGGAATGCGATAAGGCCACGGCTTAGCAAACCTCAGATTCCGGTATCCAGTAACAATGAATTAGTGTTTGATGGGATTGCTACTGGAATTAAATCAGGTGATGGTATTTTATTTAGCCCTACGGGAGGGGGAGGAAATGCTTTTGCTATTGTTTCAGCAGTGCAGTTAGAACAGGAAAATAACCGGACAGGCATAGGTATTACAAAACTCCAGACCTCATCTGTTCACGGTTCTATTTCTACTATTAATCTAATTGCTGAAGGACTTCCTCCTCCAGCAGGAAATTATCTGGGTGAAACTTTTAGTGCGGCAGATTTAGAAGCGGAAGCTAAAACTCAGGATTTCAAAATTCAGGACATTTTTGACGCACTATCAGTCAATAATCCCGCAGGACATTCTGCTATAGTGTTTCATCAAGTAGCACCAGTATTTGGTCATAATGCACCAGCCTGGGAAAGTTTACCCGAATCGCTTAAAGGTGATGTGCCGGTTTTTGAAACCAGTGGAAGTATAGTTGTTATTGATGAAGTCATACCGGGACCCTACAAAAATGATCAAGATATCTGGCCGGGAGGTGATTTTTCTACCTTGGACAAATTGAATCAAAAAATATGTCCTAAGGGTAAAACACCACTAACACTAGCAGCTATGGATGGCTTTAAAACAGCCTTAAATCAGCCGCTATTTAATTTAGCGAGTGAAAATAATAGTGTTTCACCTTTCTTTGCTGCTCCTGCTTTCGCTCCGGCTCCGGATATTCTGGTAGGTATTGACCTTGAAATTTCACCAGCATGGTTGTTCCTTGATAATAAGTACAAGAGCATCACCACCAATAGCCAAATCATATTAAATGATGAAAATAAATGGGGAATCTATTCAATAACAAGCGTTAATGAATTAACCAAATCATGCTTTATGGTAACATCCAAAGTTACTCGTTTGGGTCTGAATAGTTCTGATAACTTCAAAGATTTTACTATCAGGGGAACATCGGTATATTTTCAAAGCGAGTCGCTGCCCTTGGCCAGAGTGCCTGTCGAAGAGACGATACCGAAGAACAACTCGCAAACTTTAGCGTTAAATGGTTTTATCAATGGCTTGTATGAAGGGCAACGGGTTGTTTTATCGGGTATGGAAGTGGGTGGTACCGGCAAACTGATTGATGAATTTCTTACCCTGACTAAAGTTGAACATCAATTAATTCTAGGCGGTTGTACGCATATTACTTTTACGCCTGCACTCAAACATATTTATCAACGAGAAAGCGTCACTATTAATGCTAATGTCGCACCGGCTACACATGGCGAAACCGTACAGGAAGTACTGGGTAGTGGCGATGCCACCCAGAGTTATCAAAACTTCGTTCTCAAGCAACCCCCCTTGACTCATGTCAGTGCTGCAACGCCCAGCGGAGTAATATCCAGTCTGCAAGTACGTGTTAACGATGTGTTATGGCATGAGGTTGATACGCTATTAGAGGTGGGGCCGTCAGATCGGGTTTTTGTGACTCACAGTAATGATTCAGGCGCGACCATTATTCAGTTTGGCAATGGCAAGTCAGGTGCAAGGTTGCCAACGGGACAGGATAATATTCATGCAAGCTATCGAAAAGGGATCGGCATTCAGGGACTGGTTGAAGCCAAACAGCTTAATATATTAATGAGTCGTCCATTAGGCTTGAAGGAGGTGGTTAACCCTCAGGCTGCTACAGGAGGTGATGATCCAGAATCACACGATGATGCCCAGGTCAATGCGCCATTGACAGTCTTGACGTTGGATAGAGCCGTTTCATTAAAAGACTATGAAGATTTTAGCCGTGCTTTTGGTGGCATAGCCAAAGCATCAGCTATTTCAGCACCCGGCGGTCAGAAGAGGAAAATTATCATTACGGTTGCTGGTCCGGCTGGCGCTGTAATCCAAACTGATAGTGAAACCTATATCAATCTGCTACAGGCTTTGAAGGAGGCTGGTGATCCTCTGGCTCAGTTTTATGTGCAGTCATATCGTTCCGAGACCTTTAGAATGGCGGCAAAAATCAAAGTTGATGCTGATTTTATTGCCGATAAAGTTTTGGCTGAAGCGGAAGCTGCCTTACGCGCCAGTTTCAAATTTGAGATGAGAAATTTTGCCCAGGCCGTCGCTTTAAGTGAGGTAGTTGCAGTTATACAAGATGTATCTGGTGTGCTGGCTGTTGATGTGGATTATTTGTATCGAGGTAATATTCACAGTAGAGAACGTCTGATTCCGGCGGCA
>CBDTVA010000155.1:0-6455 GCA_965363935.1 uncultured Gammaproteobacteria bacterium
TAAGGCCTGCTTCGGGAAAAATCCACTTTATAACAGCCTTAAGGAACCTCATGCACTGGTACACAGCAACATAAAAAAAGTGCTTGAGCTGACCAGAAAAAATAAGTTAATGAACAATTCTGAGGAAATTATCAAACAGTTTGAACAGTCAGAACACTCCAGTGTCACGCTATTTCAGTTAATGGACGATCTGGCGACATCCGAGAAGTAGTTGTTATTGCAGCAAAAATAAACTTTTGAAATATTTTCATAATATTCAAGGTCTGTTCTGTTAACAAATGAGATAAAATCATCAACAATTCAGGCTTTTTTTATGCGTCAGCTATTTAAATTCGTTCTATTCTTTCCTGTAATTTCATGTTTGCTGCTCTTTTCTATATCTGGATTTACACAAACTAACCCTGGCGCAGCGCAAAGTGATATAATACAGTGGCATGAATGGAGCAACGAAACCTTTGCTCTGGCAGAACAACAAAACAAACTGGTGTTACTTGATATCAGTGCCCAATGGTGCCAATTTTGCAAAAAAATGAAAGCAGTCACTTATAAAGATCCAGAAGTGATTGACATCATTAATGACAATTATATTGCCATTAATGCCGATATTGAAACCACGAATGATGTACAAATGCTCTATGGAAACCTGGGCGTTCCTGGCACTGTCGTTTTAACGGCAAACAGAGATGAACTCAATAAGCGTCGGGGGTATATCCCACCACAACAAATGCAGTGGCATTTACTGGGCAGTTTACAGGATTTAGCCACTGAAAATAATCCTGGTCAATCACACTGAGCATCATTTTATGTCCCGTAACTCAACCTTTAGTCTTATGGATAGAAGAGCCTTTATACTTCGCAGTGGCAGCACGCTTGCTGCGGTTTCTACACCAGCTTTAACACCTCTGAGCGCATCAGCAGTGGTCAGGGCGATCCAGACACAACCCGGCACAAAAGCAAATCTTGATGGTTTTAGCGAAACTGACTGGCTAACCATCGCTGCCGTTCAGATTCACCTGTTTCCTTCAGAGCCAGAGGCACCTGGAGCGTTGGAAATCAACGCCCTGAGCTATTTGCATGATTTTTTGAGCAATCCGGTAACAGATCCATCCGAGGTGGAATTTATTTTATCGGGCGTTCAATCCCTACAGACTCATGCCCGGCAAAACCAGCAAAAAGCCTTTACCGATCTGTCCATAGAACAACGCGAAATTCTGCTGCGCGAATTTGAGAAACAACCTGACGGCAGACGCTGGCTGGTTAATATTTTAAATTATGTGCTGGAAGCCCTGCTAACCAACCCGGTTTATGGCGGTAATCCAGATGGCATAGGCTGGGAGTGGCTGGAACACCGCGCCGGTGAACCACAGCCACCGGCAAATAAGCGCTACTGGTTATTGTAAACTTTTTATCTTTAAATAAGAGACATTGAATGAGTCATGATTATGATATCTGCGTTGTAGGCAGCGGTGCTGGAGCAGGACCTATTATACACACCCTTGCCCATGCCGGGTACAAGGTACTGGTACTGGAAAAAGGTCCCTGGTATGACGAAAATGATTTCTTTAAAGACGAACTTAAAACCTCCTTACGCGGTGGTTATAGTCCGGACTTAAGAGATGAGCAGCATGTAGTCGAACTGGAAAATGACGATGGCAGCTGGCGTAGTTTCCCCACCTATCAGTCCAGCTGGAATTTCTGGAATGGCAATGTGGTCGGCGGATCCAGTAATTTTATGAGCGGTTTTTTTCACCGTCTCAAGCCCAACGATTTTAAGTTGCTTTCAACCTATGGCCCCATAGCAGGCACTAATATTGTTGACTGGCCCATTTCCTATAATGATATGGAACCTTATTATGACAAGGTAGAAAAAGTCGTCGGTGTCTCCGGGCGAGTCATCGATCACCCGTTTCAGGAACCCAGAAGCAGCAAAGACTTTCCTTATCCACCGACCGCAGAGCACCCCATCGCCAAACACATCGATCAGGCCTGTGAACGCCTGGGCTTTCATTCCATGCCCATGCCCAGGGCCATTCTTTCCCAACCGGCATTGAATCGTAAGGCCTGCGTCTATAGTGGTTTTTGCGGTAGTTATGGCTGTGCCACAGGAGCAAAAGGCAGTTCCCGTGCTGCATTGATTGACAGCGCTGTAGCAACGGGTCATTGCGAACTGCGTCCTGAAGCCATGGTGACTCATATTCACAGTGACCAAAGTGGTAAAGTCAGTGCCATTGAATATGTCGACAAGCACGGTAAACAACACGCCGTTGACGCCCGGCTCTATGTTGTCGCAGCCCAGGCTATTGAAACTGCACGTTTATTACTCAACTCTACCGGTCCCAAACACCCTGATGGACTGGCCAACAATACCGGACAGGTGGGTAAAAATTTGATTTTTGCCGGAGGCGGTGCCGGGTCAGGACGCTTAGCTTATAATAAATTCAGTCCTGAACAGGTTGCTGAATTAAAACAGTTTGGTACTTTTGTTAACCGCTCCCTGCAAGATTGGTATGAAATAAAAGACAAAGATATGTTCAAAACCGATGCACCGCAAAAAGGCGGCACCATTGACTTTGTTCATCTGCACCCCAATCCCGTTGCCAGGGCTACCCGTCAAATCCGCGGTAATGGCGGCCTGCTCTGGGGCAAGTCTCTTAAAGATAAACTCAAGGCGCATTTTACCGAAGGCCGTTATATAAAGGTCGAGGCATTTTGTGACTGGGTTCCCACCGATAACAGCCATGTCAGTCTGGACAGCAAGGTAAAAGATAAATGGGGTCTGCCGGTAGCAAAAATCAAAGTGGATGTGCATGTACAGAATCTAAAGGTCGGCTGGTATCTGGCCAATAAATCCGCTGACGTATTAAGGGAAATGGGTGCAGATAACGTTCTGTCTTTTGCATCCGGTGTGCCACCCACCAATCTGGTTGCCGGAACCTGCCGCTTTGGAACCGATCCAAAAACGTCAGTACTCAACCCTGACTGCCAGGCACATGATGTAGAAAACCTTTATGTCACTGATGGTAGTTTTATGCCAACCGGTGGTAGCGTCCCCCACACCTGGACAATCTACGCCAATTCATTTCGAGTGGCTGATAAAATCCTTGCCCGTCTTGGCGGCGTCAAACACAAGGTATAGGCTTACAATATCACAGTTCGATTTTATGTTAGATTCTGTATAAATTCATTTCGCCGGTAATGGCCTTGGTCGTGGTTTTACCGGTCTATTGGGTGGACGTATTCGCGGGGGTCCGATCCAGAGAGTATCCCCATTATTACTATTATTATCCTTTGAGTTTGCGGATTGTTCTTTTTTCATCTTTTCCAGTTCCCGATCATTTTGGCGTCGCAAATGACGTTCATCTTCCAATTGCCGCTCTAAGCTTAAGCGTTTATCCAGTTCTTTGTCTTTTTCCATTAGTTGTTCAAGTTTAGCTTTACTTTGAGCCTCTTCTTCCGGCGTCTTTTTTTTAATTTGCAATTGATTAACCACTGCTTTATCGGTTTTAATCGTATCAGTAAATTCAGTTACACCCTGGGAATTCTGATATTCATAAATATTTTGTACCTCTTGAGCAGGTAAATCTTCAATAGCAAATGCCTGACTAAATACAGCCAGAAGAATGTATGTAAAGAAATACAACTTCATTTTTTTGTGTCCTGATAACAGGAAAACAGTTGTGACTGCTGACCTGTTTTAATATTTATAAAATCCTGATTGAGTAAGTTTATCATACTAAGAGCCTGGCTTTTCATTTTTTCTATCAAGCCCATCAACACTCATTAATCAGTACCTTAAGAAAAATCAGCTTCAAGGTATCAAATTTCCTTTTTTTTGTTATAGTTTAGTTACAAGGTATTCATTTCTTTCGTTTCTCTAAGAGCTTTTATGGCCGAAAACAGTCAGCTAAATAGTCTAATTAATAAATTGGAAATTGCTGCCCTTCCTGTTTTACACAATACTCTGCAGGTGCTTAAAGCCGCTCTGGAAAAGCCCAGTTTCAATTACCGGCATCTGGATGCCATCCTGCAATACGATCCTGCCTGTATGATCAACCTCCTGGCCTATGCCAATCAGGAAATTAACAAGGATTTTGATAAAGAAATCAGTCAGGTTGAACATGCCGCCATGTTTCTTGGTATGGAACGACTGGAAAAATTTATCGGTAAAATCACTTCCATTTACACTATTAAAAACAAAAAAATAGCTGACAAAATCATCAGTCTTCAGCATCGAGGTGTACATGCTGCCTTTCAGGCACAAAATTTTGCTCATTTGATCAATGACTCTTTAGTCAATGAAATCTATACCAGCACTCTAGTCTCACCACTTTCTGAACTGGTGTGTTGGCATCTGGAGCCCGTCAAGGCACAAAAAGTGGAATTACTGATTCATAAGGATAACAAAAACCATGAACAGGCCCAAAGGGAAATTTTTGGCTTCAGTTATCGTGAATTAGCAGAAGCTTTAACGCAACAATGGAAAATTCCCAGTCTGTTTCTACAGAGACAGGAAATGGACAATCTTGAAGATGCATCTAAAGCCGTAAAATGCATGTATTTAGCAGAAAAATGCAGCATTTTTGCGGAAAAAGGCTGGTATTATGATGCCATGTATGAGCATATTTCCCAATGCGCCAACAACTTTCGTTATAGTGAAGGCCGTATTGCCCGTGAACTGCATAAATCCGCAGTCCATATGGCTCACAGTTGCAGTGAATTTTTTCCGCTTCAGGCTGTGTCCAGCTACCTGGCATTACTGCCGGGTGAAGTGCCCTATACTCAGGTCATTGATATAGAAATCAGGAAAGCAGCACCGCAGCAAGTGCAGCAAGTGCAACAGGATACTCCTGCTGACAACGCTGCCCATGAAGTCATCAGTCAACAACCTGATAAACAGTTACAAAAACCAGTCCCAACACCTGAGCAAGCCAGGGTTGCCAGTACCAGACTGATCAACTCTGCCAATGACCTTCCCGGCCTGATCCGCATAAGCTTAAATGCTTTGTATGAAAGCAAAGCTTTTACCAGGGTCGCGTTTATAATGCTCAGTAAAGATAAAAAGTATTTGCAGGTGCGCAGTATTCGAGGTTACCAGAGCAAAGTTTTTACTGAATCCAGCATTCAAATGCAACCAGCCAATTTATTTAGTCAACTTTTGGCCAAACCTCAATCTGTATTGATCAATCAGCTGAATTATCAGAAGTTTGCGCCCATCATTAACCAGCCTATGAAAGGTATACTCAATGTTCAGGAGTTTATAGCCAAATCGATTCATGTTAAGGGCAAACCTATCGGACTGTTTTATATGGACAAGCACCCGTTAAAAGAAGAAGGCTCTCGACAGGCTGAAGGCTCTGAACGGGCTGAAGGCTCTGAACTAGCTGAAGGCTCTCGTCAGACAATGGATGTAGAAGACTTTAATGAAATGAAAAAAATTTGTGCTCTGTTTGATAAACAATTGCAGAAAATAAGCTGATTCAAGATAGCAGATTATTGAAATTCCCGACGTCCATTAAAGGCGAGCCCTAAAGTAGAGCCATCAATATATTCAAGTTCACCACCCAGTGGGACGCCATGGGCAATGCGGGTGATTTTAGTGGTTAAGGGTTTTAGCATTTCAACAATATAATGGGCAGTTGCTTCACCTTCAACGGTCGTATTGGTTGCCAGAATTACTTCAGCAATGGCTTCATTTTCTACCCTGCGTTTCAAGGTATCAAGGTGAAGATCCTGTGGTCCGATACCATCCAGGGGAGATAAATGCCCCATCAAAACAAAATAGCGGCCTTGATAACTGCCGGACTGTTCAATAGCATACACATCCGATGGCGTTTCAACCACACACAGAACCTGTCTGTCACGTTTTGGTGATTGACAGATATCACATTGCTCATATTCAGTTAAAATTCGGCAGGTCTGGCAGTGACCCACCTGTTCCGCAGCCTGAAGCAAGGCATGCGACAGCGTTTTTGCCCCATTTCTATCCCGCACCAGAAGATGATAAGCCATGCGTTGTGCAGATTTTGCTCCAACACCCGGCAGACAGCGCAAACTGTCAATAAGTTGTTTAATCAGTGGTGAATGAGCCATAGAGGGATAATACTAAAGTGATATAAAAACTCTGTCCGGAAGACCAGGAATAAGCACCTTTAGCAAATAACTACTGCACTTTTTGCAGTAGTTATTTATGAGGTACTAAAAAGGTAATTTAAAACCAGGCGGTAGATTCATACCATCCGTCATACCAGACATTCTGTTCTTTGATTCATCTTCAACCTGACGTACCGCATCATTCACAGCTGCAGCAATCAGATCTTCCAGCATGTCTTTGTCATCCATAACACTTTCATCAATATTAACCCGACGAAGATCATGGCGACCTGTCATCACTACCGACACCATTCCACCGCCAGACTGACCAGTAACTTCCAGGTTGGCAATTTCAGCTTGAGCTT
>CBDTVA010000156.1:0-6435 GCA_965363935.1 uncultured Gammaproteobacteria bacterium
CGGGTCATTACACCCGTTTCACGAGCAATCCCGGCAATAGAAAAGCAATCACCCCGGTTCGGTGTAAGGCCCAGCTCAATGCTGACATCATTCAATTGCAGATAGTCATTGATTGATTTACCAGGCGGCGCATCTTCGGGCAATTCCATAATACCCTCAGCACTGTCAGCCAGACCTAATTCTTTTTCTGAGCAGAGCATGCCAAAGGATTGAACCCCGCGCAATTTGGACTTCTTGATCTTAAAATCACCGGGCAGTAGCGCATTAACCATGGCACAGGCAACCAGGAGATCTTTACGGGCATTTTTAGCGCCGCAAACAATTTGCAGGGGCTGATCTGCAAGCTCACCCACATCCACCAGGCACACCTGCAGTTTATCGGCATCAGGATGTTTTTCAGCACTTAAAATCTTACCCACGACCACACCGCTGTGAGCGGGAGCAACCGGCTCAATGGCATCCACTTCCAGGCCGGCCATGGTGAGCTTATGCCCCAAATCGGCAGTGCTTAAATCCGGATTGACCCATTCTCTTAGCCATTGTTCACTAATTTTCATGTTTTGTTTTTCCCAGGTTTATTCTTTTTTGTATCAGAGTCAGGCAAACTGGCGTAGAAAACGCAGATCATTTTCAAAGAACAAACGTAAGTCATTCACTCCGTAGCGCAGCATGGTAAGGCGCTCAACGCCCATCCCAAAGGCAAAACCCGTATATTTCTCGCTATCAATATTACTGTGGCGGAATACTTCAGGATGCACCATGCCGCAACCCAGGACTTCCAGCCAGCCAGTATGACTGCAAACCCGGCAGCCATCACCACCGCACATAACACATTCAATATCAGCCTCTGCTGAAGGTTCCGTAAAGGGAAAATAAGAGGGTCTGAAACGTACTTTGAGATCTTTCTCAAAAAACTGTTTCAAAAAGTCATCCAGGATACCTTTCAAATCAGTAAAACTGACTTCTTCATCCACCATCAGGCCTTCAACCTGATGAAACATGGGTGTATGAGTGACATCAGAATCACACCGATAGACCCTGCCAGGAGCAATCACACGCAAAGGTGGCTGCTGAGCTTCCATGGTGCGGATCTGCACCGGCGAAGTATGGGTTCTCAGTACGGTATGCGGATCAAAATAGAAGGTATCATGCATCGCCCGTGCAGGATGAGATTCAGGAATATTGAGTGCCTCAAAGTTATGATAATCATCTTCAATTTCCGGCCCGGTTTTCACTGCAAAACCCATTTCAGAAAACAGGAATTCAATGCGCTGCAAAGTACGGGTCACTGGATGCAAACCGCCAATGTGTTGACCACGACCAGGTAAGCTCACGTCAATCGTTTCCGAACGTAATTTGTCCGCCAGTACAGATTCCTGCAGAAGCGTTTTTTTATCCTGAATCGCTTGCTGTACGGATTGTTTAGCCTGATTAATAACTTGCCCGGCCTGGGGACGCTGCTCGGCTGATAATTTACCCAGCTCTTTCATCAGCGCGGTTATTGCACCTTTTTTACCCAGGTACTGAACCCGGATCTGCTCCAGAACATCAATTTTATCAGCGGCGTCAATGGCCTGTTGTGCTTCATCAACCAGCTTGTCCAGGTTTTCCACCATGTAACCTCTATAATATATGGCTCGATTATTTAGAATGCAAAACTAAAAAAGGGAAAGACTTTCGCCCTCCCCTTTTTTATGCCTGCAGTGTTAAAAAACACGTTCAGTTCTTTAATTATGCAGAAAGTGCAGCTTTTGCCTGTTCAGCGATAGCAGCAAAGGCAGCCTTATCGGCAATTGCCATATCTGACAGAACTTTACGGTCGATTTCGATATTTGCTTTTTTCAAGCCATTGATCATACGGCTATAACTCAAACCATGCTCACGTGCACCGGCATTAATACGGGCAATCCATAATTGACGGAATTGACGTTTGCGCTGACGACGGTCACGATAAGCGTATTGACCTGCTTTGGTAACTGCCTGAACCGCAACACGGTAAACATTTTTCCGGCGACCGGCATAACCTTTTGCCTGCTTGATAACTTTTTTGTGTCTGGCGTGTGCCTGTACACCACGTTTTACTCTTGCCATTTTATTATGCTCCTAATCTTTAACTATATGAGTTTATACTAAACGCAACATACGTTTGATTGCTGGAGCATCTGAAGCATCAATAGAATCAGGCCTACGTAAATGACGCTTGCGCTTGGTGGTCATTTTAGTCAGGATATGGCTACGGTTTGAGTTACCACGCTTGATACGACCAGAAGCAGTTACGCGAAAACGCTTGGAAGCGCCACGCTTGGATTTCATTTTTGGCATAATACACCTCTAAAAATAACTACGCATTGTTACGGGTTGACAGTAATTGTGCAACCTCAATAAGTAAAACAGCAACACTTTGACTCACTCACTCTCTATAAAAAGAAAGCAGAAAGGATAACCTGAGGAGGGTCTCCCGTAAGTGGTTGCTACTTTTTGCCTTTTGGTGACAGCACCATAACCATTTGACGACCTTCAAGTTTGGCTCGTTGCTCAACAACAGCCAGCTCATCAAGATCGGCGGCAATTCGGTTAAGCATTTCCAGACCCAGCTCGCGATGAGCCATTTCACGGCCCCGGAATCTCAACGTCACTTTGGTTTTATCACCATTTTCAAGAAAACGAGTCAGGTTGCGTAATTTGACCTGGTAATCGCCTTCTTCAGTACCCGGTCTGAGTTTTATCTCTTTAACCTGGGTTTGTTTCTGTTTTTTCTTTTCCTGAGCTTTTTTCTTTTTCTGCTCAAAAATAAATTTGCCGTGATCCATAACACGACAAACCGGAGGATTCGCTGTCGGAGAAATCTCCACTAAATCCATTTCCGTATCTTCGGCAAGCTTTGTAGCTTCAGCAAGACTCATAATGCCTGCTTGCTCCCCATCTGCACCAATTACTCTGACTTCTCTGGCAGTGATCTCGTCATTGATACGAGGCAAATTTGACTTCGATTTATCAAACTGTTTTCTTGGGACTGCGATGGTTTCTTCTCCTAAAAATTTAGTAAAGCTTACTAAACGCGGTATTTTAGTAAACTTTTTTATGAAATGCCACTAAGTTTTTGAAATTAAGCAAACTGAGAGCTAAAAACTTCGCTCTATCTCTGTAAAGCTATTTCTTTGGACTTATTTTTTCGAGCCTATTTCTTCAAACCTATTTTCTTCAAACCTATTTCTTCAAACAACGTAGCACTAAGCTCATCAACACTCATTGCACCTAAATCATTCCCGTCCCGGGTGCGTACCGCAATGGTATTGCTTTCAATTTCTCTATCACCGGCAACCAGAATATAGGGTATACGGGCCAGTGTGTGTTCACGAATTTTAAAGCCGATTTTCTCATTTCTCAAGTCAGAATCAACACGCAAACCAGATTCTTGCAGTTTTTTAACAACTTTTTCAACATATCCGGCCTGTTTATCGGTAATTCCCATAACCACAGCCTGTACTGGAGCAAGCCATAAAGGCATTTTACCGGCATGTTCTTCAATTAGAATGCCAATAAAGCGTTCCAGTGAGCCCAAAATGGCCCTATGGATCATCACGGGTACCTGTTTGTCACCCTGCTCATCAATATAATGGGCATCCAGACGTTCCGGCATGGAAAAATCAACTTGTGCAGTACCGCATTGCCAAACACGTCCAATACAATCCTTAAGTGAAAATTCAATTTTCGGTCCATAAAAGGCGCCCTCCCCCGGCTGCAATTCCCAGTCCAGTTTTTTACTGTCCAGAGAAGCTTCCAGAGCGGCTTCAGCCTTGTCCCACACCTCATCGGAACCAACCCGCTGTTCCGGGCGGGTGGACAATTTGACCAGGATTTCGTTAAAGCCAAAGTCCTTATAGACATCAAACAGCAGGTCGATAAAGGCTGAGATCTCACTCTGTATCTGCTCTTCAGTACAGAAAATATGCGCATCATCCTGAACAAAGTTTCTAACCCGCATCAATCCATGCAGGGTACCGGACGGCTCATTGCGATGGCAGGAACCAAATTCTGCCATGCGCAGCGGCAGATCACGATAGGACTTCAGGCCGGTGTTAAATATCTGGATATGACAGGGGCAATTCATTGGTTTAACCGCATAATCACGGTTTTCCGAATGAGTAGAGAACATCATATCACCGAATTTGTCCCAGTGACCCGATTTTTCCCATAAGCTGCGATCGACAACCTGAGGCGTACGCACTTCCTGATAATCATTTTCTGTCAGCACTTTTCTGACATATTGCTCGATTTGCTGATAAATAATCCAGCCTTTTTCATGCCAGAACACCATTCCCGGCGCTTCTTCCTGCATGTGAAACAGGTTTAACTGTTTACCCAGTTTACGGTGATCACGTTTTTCCGCTTCTTCCAGACGATGCAGGTAGGCTTTTAAGTCTTTTTTATTGGCCCAGGCAGTACCGTAAATGCGTTGCAGCATTTCATTTTTAGAGTCACCACGCCAGTACGCGCCAGCCAGTTTCATTAGTTTGAATGACTTGAGTTTTCCAGTGGCAGGTACATGGGGGCCTCGACACAGGTCGACAAAGTCACCTTGCTGGTACAAAGACAGGTCTTCATCAGCGGGAATGCTGGCAATGATTTCCGCCTTGTATTCCTCTCCCATGTCACGGAAAAATTGCACAGCCTCATCACGGGATTTTACCGTGCGGGTGACAGGATAATTTTCCCTGACCAGTTCCGCCATTTTCTTTTCAATTGCCTGCAGATCTTCTGGCGTAAAGCTATGCTCATAGGAAAAGTCATAATAGTAGCCATCTTCAATCACCGGACCAATGGTCACCTGAGCCGTTGGAAACAGAGATTTAACCGCCTGAGCCAGTAGGTGGGCCGTGGAGTGACGGATCACTTCCAGTCCCTCGGCATCGCGATCGGTAATAATGGCCAGCTGGACATCATGTTCAATAACAAAAGAGGTGTCAACCAGTTGCCCGTCCACTTTGCCAGCCAAAGCCGCTTTTGCCAGACCAGGACCAATATCAGCAGCCACATCATGAATTGACACGGCAGAATCAAATTGTCGAAAAGAACCATCGGGTAGAGTAACTACAGGCATTATATGACCAACCAGACTGTTTAAATTTAATGTTAAAAAAGCAGTTTATTATAGCGTACTCAACAAACAGCTTAAAGCACGGCTTATAGGAATTTTCCGATTATAAAGCATCAGCACTCACTTATAGCGGATAAAAATCTCCTTCGAAACAGGAAATGCACTATTTCTACCTAATAATAAGAAATTTCCTACAGTTGTGAATCAACGCAGTCTTTATACTAAATACAGAATAATTAACCGACTGATATGTCTTATTTTCATAAAATGAATCTGAATCAATGACATAGTCTGTTGGTTTGCAGCAAACAGGTGTCTATTGGCAAACGTTGAACAAGCTTCTGACCAGCTCCTGCATGAAATCATGCATCTGGAGCATAAAATAGAAAAAGTCATGGCGCTGAATGGCAATCGTGAGGATTTTGTTGTGCGTCAATATCGTAAGTTTATACTTGCAAAAAAAAATAAATTAAAACAGCTAAATAATAGTTATAAAGATCTGCTCTGATAGTTAACGACGACCCGGTAAGCTCAATCGGGCTGCACAGCCTGCATGGCTGCTGTATTTGAATACTCATCCCAGGCCATAAGTTTTAAAATAAAAGAGCTATAATAAACTTATGACAGAAAATAAAACAAAGTTATTGCATAAAGGGGTATTTCTTGATCTGGATTCAGTTAATACCGGCGATCTGGATCTTTCCTGCCTGAAAAACAGCCTTGCTGACTGGCAATTCAATCCAACCACGAATCCGGATGATGTTATCAAAAGCATCCGGGGTGCCTCTGTTGTGGTCAGCAACAAGGTATTACTGGATAGCCATATACTGGACAACGCATCCGATTTAAAACTTATCTGTATTGCAGCTACGGGTATTAATAATGTGCATATTCAGGCTGCGCAAAAACACCACATTGCTGTCTGCAATGTCACCGCCTATGCAACGTCTTCCGTGGTCCAGCATGTTTTTCGACTTATTCTGGCCTTAACGGGTCAACTATGGGACAACGCTCGTGCAGTAACAGAAGGACAATGGTCAAAAAGTCCCTTTTTTTGTCTGTTAGATTATCCGCCACTAGAATTAACCGGTAAAACCATCGGCATTGTAGGCTATGGTGAATTAGGTCATGCAGTTGCCAGACTGGCGCAACAGTTTGGCATGAAGGTATTAATAGCCAAACGGGATCGACAGGATAAACGCCCTGGAAGGCTCTCGCTAGCGGAATTATTACCACAGGTGGATGTTCTCAGTCTGCATTGTCCTTTAACCGGGGATAATAATAATCTCATTGACCGGCAAGAGCTGTCTTTATTACCCGCTCATGCTGTGCTTATC
>CBDTVA010000157.1:0-6411 GCA_965363935.1 uncultured Gammaproteobacteria bacterium
GGAAGAAGAAGCCAAACAACATGAAGCAGTTCAGGAACAGGAGTTAGCTGAACAGGAGAAAACTGCACAAGTTGCTGAAGAATCAAAACAGAAAGAGCAAATCGAAAAGCGTGAAATTGAACAACTGGCAAGAAAGCAGACCAGGCCGATTCTTAAAGAAACCCCTAAGGAATCTCCTAAGGAATCTCCTAAGGAATCTCCTAAGGAAACTCCTAAAGAGACTCCTAAAGAAAGAATGAATAAACTGGAAAAAGCCAAGCAGCGACATCCTGATAAGCCTAAACTATCGGGTAAGCAAGCAGCGGGTAAGCATCGTAAAAACAGAGCTGCAGGTGGTGGCTCAGGTCGTTTTAAAAAGAATAAAATAGCCAAGCCGCAAATCGAAACACGGCATAGTTTTGAGATGCCAACTGAGAAAAAAGTCATTGATGTTGCTGTTCCTGAAACCATCAAGGTTGGTGATTTAGCACAAAAAATGTCGGTCAAAGCCGGTGAAGTCATTAAAATTATGATGAAAATGGGCAGCATGGTAACGATTAATCAGATGCTTGATCAGGAAACAGCCTCTATCGTGATCGAAGAGATGGGACATAAGCCGGTCTTTATGAAAGAAGAACAGATCGAAGAAACGCTTATGGAAGAACATGATAATGGTGTTGCCGTTACACGTGCACCTGTTGTCACTATCATGGGACACGTTGACCACGGTAAAACCTCCTTGCTGGATTTTATTCGGAAATCTAAAGTTGCCGATGGTGAAGCCGGAGGTATTACTCAGCATATTGGCGCTTACCATGTGGATACGGACAAGGGCATGATTACTTTTCTGGATACACCAGGACACGCCGCGTTTACCTCTATGCGTTCCCGTGGTGCCAATGCAACTGATATTGTTGTTGTGGTCGTTGCCGCAGATGATGGCGTGATGCCGCAAACCAAAGAAGCCATTCAACATGCCAAGGCTGCTGAAGTGCCTATCATCATTGCGCTTAATAAAATTGATAAAGAAGCTGCGGATCCGGAACGTGTTAAAAATGAATTATCCGCCCTGGGCGTGATCCCTGAAGAATGGGGTGGTGATGTTATGTTTATGCCGGTGTCAGCCAAAACCGGGCAGGGTGTGAATGATTTACTGGACGCAATTTCAGTGACTTCTGAAGTGATGGAACTGGAAGCAGTTCCAGATGGCCCGGCCAAAGGTGTTGTTATTGAATCCCGCCTTGACAAAGGACGTGGAACAGTTGCGACGATCCTGGTTCAAAGTGGCCTGATTAAAAAAGGCGACACCATTATTGCCGGTCAGGATTATGGTCGGATCCGTGCACTTCTGAATGAAGACGGCAGACAAATCAAAACGGCGGGGCCTTCCATACCGGTTGAGATACTTGGTTTATCAGGCACTCCAACAGCCGGGGCAGAAGTCCTGGTGGTTAAAGACGAGCGTAAAGCACGGGAAGTGGCCCTGTTTCGGCAAGGTAAATACCGTGATGTCAAACTGGCCAGGCAACAGGCCGCCAAGCTTGAAAATATGTTCACCAAAATGGAAAGCGGTGATGTACAAACCATTAATATAGTCTTGAAAGCAGATGTACAGGGTTCAGTTGAGGCTATTTCGGATTCCTTGAGCAAATTATCAACAGATGAAGTGAAGGTGAACATCGTTGCGGATGGCGTTGGCGGCATTAATGAGTCGGATGCACAACTTGCCATGGCTTCCGGTGCTATCCTTATTGGATTTAATGTCCGAGCGGATGCGTCTGCCAAAAAAGTCATTGAATCTGAAGACATTGACCTGCATTATTATAGTGTTATTTATGATCTTCTTGACGAAGTCAAATCTGCAATGACCGGTATGCTGGCACCTGAATTTAAAGAGCAGATCATTGGTCTTGCCGAGGTTCGGGATGTATTCCGTTCACCCAAACTGGGTGCGATTGCGGGTTGTATGGTTGTTGATGGTACGCTGAAACGCAATAATCCAATTCGTGTATTACGAGACCACGTGGTGATCTATGAAGGTGAGCTAGAATCATTAAGACGTTTTAAAGATGATGTCAATGAAGTCAAATCGGGCATGGAATGCGGTATTGGCGTGAAAAACTATAATGATGTCAAAGCCGGTGATCAGATTGAAGTTTATGAACGAATTCAGGTGAGAAGGACACTATAACCCATGCCTGCAGATTTTAGCCGTTCCCGTAGAGTCGGTGAATTAATACAACGAGAACTGGCGACTATGCTGACGAGGGAGGTTAAAGATCCCCGACTCTCTCTGGTTTCTATAACTGCGGTCGATGTGACTCGTGATTTGGGACTGGCCAAAGTTTTTTATACCTTGATAGACAGCGATCATGACACTGAAGAAGTTCAGCAGAGTTTAAAAAAAGCCTCGGGATTTTTTCGTTATGAACTTGGGCATAGAATCAAACTTCGCATTGTTCCACAGCTTGACTTTCGCTACGATGATTCAGTAATTCATGGTGCTCAGTTATCCCGATTAATTGAGGATGCTATTGAAGATGATAAAAAACGCCACAATAACTCTGATCAAGCGGATTCTGATCCTCAAACAACCGATGAGTAAACATTAACTTTTTAACTTAAACTGTTTAACGTAGAGAATAACAGGTAAACTCATGGCGCGGAAAACTCATGGCTCGAAAAAATAAGGGCCGCCCCGTCAATGGTATTCTGGTATTGGATAAACCATCCGGAATGACTTCAAATGCTGTCTTACAAAAAGTCAAGAGACTGTTCCAGGCACAAAAAGCCGGCCATACCGGCAGTCTGGATCCTTTAGCGACAGGTGTTTTGCCAATTTGTCTTGGCGAAGCCACCAAAGTTTCCCATTTTCTTCTGGATGCAAACAAAAGCTATCGTGCTAAATGCATACTCGGCTCTGTTACCACAACGGGTGATTCTGATGGTGAGGTAATAGCACGCCATTCTGTACCTGAGCTCAGTGAAGAACAATTACTGCACCTTCTGTCAACTTTTCAGGGACATCAGAATCAAACCCCGCCAATGTATTCGGCTCTTAAATACAATGGCCGTCCACTCTATGAGTACGCCAGGCAAGGTATTGAAATTGAGCGAAAGGTGCGGCAAATCACCATTTTTGATATTAAGCTTCTGGATTATTCCTTTATTGCCAACACGACAGAGCAAGACCATCCTGTCCAGAAGTTTATTGAAATTGAAGTCCATTGCTCTAAAGGTACCTATATCCGTTCACTGTGTGAAGACATTGGTCAGGCCATCGGTTGTGGAGCCCATATCAGTGCATTGCGTCGCCTGGAATCCGGTCCATTCCTGCTGTCACAATCTGTATCATTGGCTTCTTTGACTGAAAACTTTGCACCTTATGATGAATTAGATGAATCAGATAAAATTCGTATGGATCAATTGTTGCTGCCAACTGATACAGCAATAACTCGTTTACCTGCTGTAAATCTGGATCAGGAACAATATGACTGGATCCAGCATGGCCATGCTATCGATCAGTCACAGGATTCTGAACAGAGTCCAGATACGAAATCTAATTCTTATCCCGGGAACTATCGCTTATATTTTAATAACACCTTGATAGCACTGGCTATTTTAGATGAAAGCGGGAAATTAAAACCGAAAAGACTGCTATTTTTATAAATATCTTTGCTTTCTCATGACAAACAGCTATATTGCTTGTTTAAAGTACACCAAGCAGGTAAAATACACGCCTTGTTTGAAACTGAAATTCGGCTGATTTCTTTACAGTACTGAGCAAAAGCCGATTCCGGATTCACCCTCTAGTTGAGTAACACTGGTTTAAAAAGAAGGTTTAAAAAGAAGAGCATTCTATTTTTACTGGTACTTTAATTTTTTAGGAGCAATTATGATTTCTGTACAACAGAAAATCGAAATAGTCAAAGAACATAGTCGCGGTACAAATGATACTGGTTCACCAGAAGTTCAGGCCGCCTTATTAACCGCAAAAATCACGGATCTGACAGAACACTTCAAGGTTCATAAACATGATTATCATTCACGTCAGGGTCTGTTGAGGATGGTAAGCAAGCGCCGTAAGATGCTTGATTATCTGAAAAGAAAGGATGCTGAACGTTATCGTGCACTTATATCCAAGCTTGGTCTACGTAAATAAACAGCCTGTGTAAATAAGAGTTTACGCAAGCAGAAATAAAAATAAGTCAAATCACAAAACTTCAGAATGTTCCTGAAACTGCCAGACTACAACACTAGACGGGTTTCAGGAATTACCTCAGCCGAATGTAACGGAGTAAAATCAGCGTGACACCAATTAAAAGAACATTCCAGTACGGTCAAAACACAGTAACTCTTGAGACAGGCGAAATTGCTCGCCAGGCATCAGGAGCTGTTATGGTCGATATGGGGGGCACCACAGTTTTAGTTACTGCGGTGGCAAAAAAAGAAGCCAGAGCTGGTTCAGATTTTTTCCCTCTGACAATTAATTATCAAGAAAGAACCTATGCTGCAGGTAAAATACCGGGTAGTTTTTTTAAGCGTGAAGGCCGTCCCTCTGAAAATGAGACCCTGGTTTCACGTTTGATTGACCGCCCGTTACGCCCACTATTCCCCAAAGGCTATTACAATGAAATTCAGGTGATTTGTACGGTTATGTCCCTGAATCCTGAAATCGATCCTGATATTCCTGCCATGATTGGTGCATCAGCAGCGGTAACAATGGCTGATGTACCGTTCAATGGTCCGATTGGCTGTTGTCGTGTCGGTTATGCCGATGGCGAATATCAATTGAATCCAAGCCGTGAACAACTGGATGAATCAGAGCTCGATCTGGTGGTAGCTGGTACACATTCAGCCGTGCTGATGGTTGAATCAGAAGCAGATGAATTGCCTGAAGATGTTATGCTGGGTGCGGTAATGTATGGGCACGAACAATTGCAAACTGTCATCAATGAAATCAAGGCTTTTGCTGATGAAGTGGGCAATGCTAAAACACAATGGAAAGCACCGGAAACGGATACAGCCTTATTTGACACCGTGAATTCTGAATGTGAAGCAGATGTCAGCGCTGCTTACACTATCAGCGACAAGCTTGAACGTCTCAACAAACTGGATGATATCCGGGCCGGTTTGATTGCAAAACACATTGCGGGTGAAGATGCCAAATGGACTGATTCTGATTTGTCTGGAGCATTTTATAAACTTGAAAAAAATGTTGTACGAAGCAGCATTATTGCCGGCAATCCTCGAATTGATGGGCGCGATACTAAAACTGTACGTCCCTTGCATATACGCACAGGTGTACTCGAACGTACACACGGCTCAGCTTTGTTTACTCGTGGTGAAACCCAGGCTCTGGTTGTGACAACTTTAGGCACAGCACGTGATGCACAAATTATCGATGCCCTGGAAGGCAGCTATAAAGATTCCTTTATGCTGCATTATAATTTCCCTCCTTATAGTGTAGGGGAGACCGGCATGGTGGGTTCACCAAAACGCCGTGAAATTGGCCATGGCCGTTTGGCAAAACGCGGTGTTGCTGCTGTTATGCCTACTGTCGAAGAATTTCCCTATACCATTCGTGTTGTTTCTGAGATCACTGAATCCAATGGTTCCAGTTCAATGGCCTCGGTCTGCGGTACCAGTTTATCATTAATGGATGCTGGCGTACCCATATCTTCACCTGTTGCCGGTATTGCCATGGGCTTAATTAAAGAAGGTGATGGCTTTGCGGTATTAACCGACATTCTGGGTGATGAAGATCATCTGGGTGATATGGACTTTAAAGTTGCCGGTACTGAAAATGGTGTTAATGCTTTGCAAATGGACATTAAAATTGAAGGCATTACCAGAGAAATCATGGAAATAGCTCTGGCTCAGGCCAAAGAAGCCCGCTTGGTTATTCTGAAACAAATGAATGACGTTATTTCAGAAACTAACACTGATATGTCTGACTTTGCACCTCGTATAGTGACTATTCAGATTAACCCTGAAAAAATCCGTGATGTGATTGGTAAAGGCGGCTCCACCATAAAAGCACTGACTGAAGAAACCGGTGCCAATATTGATATTGATGATCAAGGGGTGGTTAAAATTTCCTCTGCCGATAATGCCGCTGCACAGGAATGTAAGCGTCGCATTGAAGAAATTACTGCAGATGTTGAAGTTGGAACAATTTATAATGGACGTGTTACCAAAATTATGGATTTTGGTGCCTTTGTTACCATTATCCCGGGTAAGGATGGTCTGGTTCATATTTCACAAATATGTGAAGAGCGAGTCAATAATGTCACAGATAAATTGTCTGAAGGTGAATATGTTGATGTTAAAGTTCTTGAAATTGACAAACAAGGCTTTCACAGTATAATTGAGACTCAGTCTCAACTATTATGAAGAATCAAAGCTTATTAGAGAAACATAATATTCGTA
>CBDTVA010000158.1:0-6379 GCA_965363935.1 uncultured Gammaproteobacteria bacterium
CCGAAGAGGGTCCCGGAGGGGCCAAACCCATGATAAAAGCCGGTGTAATGGAAAAAAATAGCCTGATTCAGTGGGTGCAAAGCCACCTTTAACAAGATTTGCAATATTCAATCAGTAACAAAACAGACACAAAATAATAGACAATTTAGGATAAATTATGGCAGAAGAACAAGCTAATGCGACAAATAATGAAGCAGCACAGCAGCAATTTTCGATTCAAAAAATTTATTGCAGGGATGTTTCGTTTGAAACACCCAATTCACCGCAAATATTTACTGATAAGTGGGAGCCTGAATTAAAAATTGACTTACATACAGCCGTTAATCCTTTGGCCGAAAATGTCTCTGAAGTGGTGTTAACCGTTACCGCAACGGTTAAAGTAGCGGATAAAACCGCGTTTCTGGCTGAAGTACAGCAAGCTGGAATTTTCAATGTTGCAGGCTTTGAAAAAGCACAACTGGATGCCATGTTAGGCAGTTATTGCCCCAATATCCTGTTTCCTTATGCTCGTGAAGTGATCTCGGAACTAGTGAATAAAGGCGGTTTCCCCCAGCTTATTCTGCAACCCGTTAACTTTGACGCAGTTTATACACAACACCTGCAACAGCGTCAGGCACAACAGGAAAATGATAAACAATCAGGCTCAGATGCGGTACATTAAATCGTTTCTTTGTTTTCAACAGCACATGGATAGATGTAAACAGTGACAGACAAGCAAACCATAAGTGTTCTTGGTGCTGGTTCCTGGGGGACAGCTCTGGCAATCCTGTTAGCTAAAAATGGTCACGAAGTTCTTTTATGGGGAAGAAGTAAAGAAAAAATTGCCGCCATGCAGGAAGCTGGTGAAAATATTTTCTTTCTTCCCGGCATTGCTTTCCCTGATGGACTTAACATTACCCATGATCTGGAGCTGGCCGTTCAGCAAAGCGCAGAACTTTTGCTGGTTGTACCAAGCCATGCTTTCCGTGATATGTTGCTGAAAATTAAAGCCATCAAGCCACAAATTCAACGTCTGTGCTGGGCTACTAAAGGACTGGAACCGGAAACGCATCAACTGTTGCATCAGATTGTGGCCAATGTATTTACCAAATTGCCTAATCAGGCAGTAATTTCCGGACCGACCTTTGCCAGGGAAGTGGCAATGGGTCTGCCCACTGCAGTGACCATTGCAGCAAAAAATTTAAGCTACGCACAGGATCTGGCAAAGCTGCTTTGCAATGCCACGTTTCGCCCTTATGTCAGCCAGGATGTGATTGGTTTGGAAATTGGCGGTGCAGCAAAAAATGTCATGGCCATTGCAGCAGGTATTGCGGATGGTCTGGGTTATGGTGCCAATACCCGCTCTGCGCTGATCACCCGTGGGCTGAATGAAATCGGCCGTCTGTCCAGTAAAATGGGTGGTACAGACCATACCTTGATGGGGTTGTCGGGTCTGGGTGATTTGCTGCTAACCTGTACTGATGATCAATCCAGAAACCGCCGCATGGGCCTGGCGATTGGCAAAGGGATTTCGATTGCCCAGGCACAGGCTGAAATTCAGCAGGTTGTGGAGGGTATTCAGGCAGCTAAATTAATCCACACACTGGCAAAAGAGCAGCAAATTGAAATGCCTATTATCGAACAGGTTTATCAGGTTTTGTACCATAAACTGGCACCACAAAAAGCAGTTCAAAACCTTTTGACCCGGGAATACAAAATGGAGTAAGTGGTTTTTTCGGCATTCCTTAAGGCTGCCCTAAGTACAGACATGAACAATAATAAAGCCATTGGTATTTTTGATTCCGGTGTGGGCGGCCTTTCGGTATTACAGCACATCAGTCAATTACTGCCCTACGAAGACATTATTTATGTGGCTGATAGCGGTTATGCACCCTATGGCTGTATGGATGAACAGTTTATTGAATATCGTTCCAGAGTGATAACGGAATACCTGCTGGAAAAGGGCGTCAAGGTGGTTGTTATTGCCTGTAATACGGCTACCGCTTCCATTATTGAAAAGTTTCGTGAACAATACGGCATACCTTTTATTGGCGTTGAACCCGGCATCAAACCAGCTATAGACATCTCGAAAAATGGTCATGTCGGGATAATGGCAACAACGGGTACCTTATCCAGTACGCGATATTATGAACTGAGCCAGCGTTTTGAGCGCTCGATTAATCTGTATAATCAGGCCTGCCCCGGTCTGGCCGATCAGGTAGAATCCGGCCTGGTAGATGTTCCGGAAACTCTGCGCTTACTGGAAAGTTTTGTGCATCCGTTGTTGAAAAAAAACATCGACACGATAGTGCTTGGCTGTACTCATTATTCTTTCTTAAGCACTCTGATACGACAAATCACCGGTGATTCTATCGCTTTGGTGGACACCAGCAGGGCCATTGCGGAACAGCTTGCCCGTGTCCTTGAGCAGGAATCTGTGCAAAAAAGTCTGGCTCAAGCAAACCCGGAACAAGGAGCTGTTTCCTATTTTACTACCGGTTCGATTTGCAAGACCCGTGCAGCTATGAGCCGTTTGCTGGGTCAGGAAGTCAGTGTACATAGTGTGATTTAAGCAGTGTGATTTAAGCAGTTTAATTCATGCCGTATCGGATCAGCATCTGTCTTGGCTGTGACTGGGGTGCCTGACCTGGATTCATATACCGGCGAACTTCAGCTGTCTCCAGGCTTCATAGGCTATGATTGACACGGCATTGGACAGATTGATGCTACGGCTATCCTGTTTCATTGGGATCCGTATCCGTTCACTAATATAAGCAGCAGACAAGATGCTATCAGGAAGCCCCCGGGTTTCCGGGCCAAATAACAGGTAGTCTCCAGCCTGGTATTCAGGGCTGGTATGGCATGCAGTGCCCTTGGTGGTGCAGGCAAATAGACGTTGTGACTGGGTGTTTTTCAGAACTTCATTATGATAAAAATGGTCAAAATCCGGATGTATTTTAACCTCAGCGTACTCATGATAATCCAGGCCGGCGCGACGCATTTTCTTGTCTTGCAGATCAAATGCCAGCGGTTCAATTAAATGCAATTGCATTCCGGTATTGGCACATAAACGAATAATATTGCCGGTATTGGGCGGAATTTCAGGTTCAAAAAGGACAATGTTCAGCATCAAGAGATTATACTCTATTTGCGTCTGGCAAGGCTAAAAACGCATCATTTCCCAACGTGACCCGAGTGCTCTTAATTGAGGATAATCACTCTTTATATCTTTCTATATAAAGAGTACCGAAAAATCTGGTTTAACTTGTGCTTGTATTTCTATATACTTTAGCAAGCTTACAAATTAAAAAGAGAACAATAATAGGCTAACAAAATTTCTTACCGGTATCGATGATTAACCTATAGAGAAATAAAGGTACGTCACATTGCCCTCCATTTGCCAACAAAAACCGCTTGCGATTCTGGTTGTTGATGAAGAACTGCACATGCGTGAAAGCATCAGGGATCTTCTGGCACTTTATGATATGAACAGCGTTCTGGCTGCAGATGGGCAGGTAGCGTTGCAATATCTTGCAGATGAACAATTTGATCTGGTTTTACTTGATATTGATATGCCAAAAATTGATGGTCTGCAGGTGATGCAGGAAATTCATGATCATTATGCCAAAACCGATATCATTGTTCTTAGTGGCCAGGCCTCATTTGAAAATGCACGCCAGGCATTGCGAATGGGAGTTCAGGATTTTCTTATCAAACCCTGCAATCCAGCTGAACTGATTGAATTGATCGATAAAATTGCGCAAAAAAGACAATTAAATACAGAAAAAAGCAACCAGGCTATAGACAAAAGTGCTTTAAATGAAGTCGAAAAAACACTGCTGGAGCTGGAAACTATTATTCACAATGAAGATTTAAACCTTGCCCATGCAATTATTAATTCCAGCCCTGCTGTGGCATTCCTGTGGAAAAATATGTCCAGCTGGCCGGTTCAGTTTGTGTCGGAAAATGTGGTGAATTTACTGGGTTATACGGCTAATGAATTTATTACCGGAAAAGTGATTTACAAGAATATTATTCACCCTGACGATTTGCAACGGGTTACCAAAGAAGTTGCAAAGGGTGACAATAGCGTCAAGTTTAATCATAAACCCTATCGGATTATTACTAAATCCGGTGTGGTTAAATGGGTTGACGACAGTACTTCGATAGTGCGGGATGAGGATGAAAAGATCAGCCATTATCAGGGGATTATTATTGATGCCACAGAGCGAGAACTGGCCCGGCAGGAAATGCTCAGAAATCAAATGTCCCTGGAACATATTGCTCATCATGATGCCCTTACCGGCCTGCCCAATCGGCTGCTGCTGTTGGATCGTCTGCAGCAATCCATTAAAAAAGCTCAGCGGGCTAAAAAACACCTGGCGGTATTGTATATTGATCTGGATAAATTCAAGCCAATCAATGATACCCTGGGACATGCTGCGGGTGATGAAGTGCTCAGAGCCGTTGCGAAAAGGTTGACTAAAAATGTCCGCTCTGTGGATACCATAGCCAGAATCGGCGGTGATGAATTTATTGTTGTCATGGAATCTGTGAGCAATCTCAAGGACGTCAAAAGCATGGCTGAGAAACTCAAGCAATCACTGCAACAATCCATTCACTGGGATATGCATGAACTTTTCATTACATCAAGTATTGGTATCAGCCTATCGCCTGATGATGCGATGAATGCCGAGGAACTGATGAAAAAGGCTGATTATGCCATGTATCAGTCAAAAGAGAGAGGACGTAACCGGTTTCAGTTTTTTCATGCCTGAGAAAGAGATTGTACTGGGTATTTACTGGAACCGTCAGGCAGGCAAACAGCAGTTCAATTTCTGTAGACATTAGGAAAAAGAGCATCTATTATTTCTTAGTAGCAACTACAACGGTTATGTTACTAATGATTCCAGCAATTCTAATTTTTCATTGTGGCGGTAAAGGTAGAAAGTCAGGCAAAAAAAATTAATCTACAAAACTTAATCTACAAAACTTAATCTACAAAACCTTAATCTACAAAACAAGGAGGTTGATAGATATGATAAAGCCAGCCATGTGCAGAATGATATCAATTTATAGATACTTTTTTATCTTTCGTTTTGAATTTGTTATTAATTGTTACCTATGCATTAATCTTTTCTTTTTCCCTAAGACCACTGTTTTATTGTGTGCAGATGCGTGATGAACAGCCACATAAGACAGATTACAGTCATCCCATTTTCATCTGATCATTTTCTTAATGCAGTCAGTGCATGTTTTGAGCAACTTGATTACCTAGTCAATACTTTAGTACCTGAGATTTGGCTAAACAAAGATGAACGGGATATGACACAATTTTATGTTGTGTTGTTTGACCAGGATATTGATAAACAAGCTGTCCTTGATGAGATCATTAATAAAGTAAAGAAAAACAGAGTGTTTGGAATTTTTTGTAGTGAATCCGCTTCATGGCAACCAGAAATCATTACTCATCTTGATGATTATTTGGGTTGGCCCAGCCATATTAATGAACTTGCGTTTCGAGTTAACCGATTTTATAACAGCGAAATGGGCCAGGAACAAACTTGTTACCCTAACCTGCATGCAGAATTTGTCGGTCTCAATCTCATTGGAAAATCTGAAAAGTTCATGGAAGTGCTGACCTATATAAAGAAAACAGCTAATTGTAACGCGTCAGTAATTATTGAAGGTGAAACAGGTACAGGTAAGGAACTTGCAGCACGTGCAATCCACTATCTCGGAAAAAGAAGTGACTACCCGTTTATTCCTGTAAATTGCGGTGCATTGCCAGATACTTTATTGGAGAATGAATTATTCGGGCATATGAAAGGATCGTTTACTGATGCCAAGGAGAGGCAAACAGGCCTGGTGGAGCAGGCACATGGCGGTACCTTGTTTCTTGATGAAATAGATGCTTTAACACACAAAGGGCAGGTGGCACTATTAAGATTTCTTCAGGATAGAAAATACAGGCCATTGGGTGGTGATATTGATAAACAGTCTGATGTCAGGATCCTGGCAGCAACAAATGTTAATATGGATGATCTTGAAAAGTGTGATTCATTTAGAAGCGATTTGCTATATCGCCTGAATGTCATGACTATCAGGATGCCGTCCTTGAGGGAAAGGGCAGGGGATATTAAATATCTGGCAAAACATTTTTTAAAAAGATGCGGCGAGGAAAATGACGATGACAGTAAATCTTTCAGTAACAATGCCCTGAAGGAGATGCAGTTTTATAAGTGGCCGGGAAATATCAGGGAGCTTGAAAATGTTGTCTATAGAATGTTTTTTCTCGCTGAACATAATGTGATTGATTGTGTTTTGCCAGATGAAAAGCGCCGAGACAGACGGCATTCAGTTTATGATAGAAGAATGAGTGCCTATTACCATCAGAGTT
>CBDTVA010000159.1:0-6368 GCA_965363935.1 uncultured Gammaproteobacteria bacterium
GCGAGGCCAAGGATGGAACCAGTAAGCAGGCCAATCTTCTGGAAAAAAATCAGGAAAAAGCGGCAAACAGGGGTGATAGTCACCTGGCCATTGCTATAGAAAGCCTGACTTACTTGCTGCAGGACAAACGGGTTCCCCGCCAGGTACGTGAATCACTAGGTGATGATTTCCAGCAAGTGGAAAAAATGCTGGATAAAATTGAACATGAACACATTCATATCTCGGTTCTGGGACGTGTCAGTGTGGGTAAATCCTCTCTTCTCAATGCTCTGATAGGCAAAGAACAATTCTCTACCAGTCCTTTACATGGTGAAACCAGACAAAGTGCATTTGCCAATTGGCATGAATATGAAGAAGGAGGGGTGTACTTCATTGATACCCCTGGAATCAATGAAATTCAAGGAGAACAACGAGCTAAAATGGCTCATGAAGTTGCCAGTCGTTCTGATATCATACTTTTCGTTGTGGATGGTGATATGACGGATACTGAGTATCAGGCTTTAAAAACTATTGTGTCTGAATCCAGGCCGGTAGTTCTGGTATTAAACAAGTCTGATCGGTATACGAAAAATGAAAAAGAAACACTTATGGACAGCCTGGCGCAACGAGTTAGCGGCCTGGTTGAAGCTGAAAATATTGTTATGGCAACATCCCGCACCACTGAAAAGCACTATCTTCTGGTAGACGAAGACGGTAATGAAACTGAAACCAGCAAAGAATATCCACCTGATGTGACGGAACTTAAAAGCTGTCTGTGGTCTATTGTAAAGGATGAAGGGAAAACACTGGCGGCTATTAATGCCAGTTTATTTGCCACAAATCTGTCGGATCAGGTCATTGAGCGGATTATGCTGGTGCGCAAAGATGTTGCTAAAAAAATGATTCACGCCTATTGCGTCTCCAAAGGTGTGGCAGTGGCCATTAACCCGGTACCTGTTACAGACTTAATGGCAGCAGCTATTATTGATGTGACTCTGGTGGTTCATTTATCGAAATTGTATGGCCTGCCTTTGACTAAGACGGAAGCGGGCAATCTGATCAAAACGATTGCTGCGCAAATGTTGCTATTGCTGGGTACAATCTGGGCGATTCATTTTATTTCCAGTGCCCTGAAATTGACAACCGGCGGTTTATCTACGGTGCTCACAGCCTCAGCTCAAGGTGCAGTGGCCTATTATAGTACTCTGGTGGTTGGCAAAGCGGCACAGAAATATCTCAGGCAGGGGAAATCATGGGGTGAGGGGGGGGCAAAAGAAGCTGTTAAAACTATTTTAAATTCTCTTGATCGAGATTCGATATTGAAACAGGCAAAAAGTGATATAATGAAGCGTTTAAAAGCCGGAATGTAGGCTAATATGTTGATAAGGCGTCCTGACTTAAAATTGTATATCTGGAAAAATGAATAAAACTGAAAAAAAATTACTAAGCATCTTTTCTGATCTGGATGGTAATGAGCAGGACAGCATCCTGTCATTTGCACAATTCCTACTGGAAAAAGCCAAACAGGAGGGACGACTTGTCGTGGCTGAAGAGCCTCTGGAAATACCCAGACCTGAAGAGGAACGTGTTGTGGCGGCAATCAAGCGTTTATCCACCGCTTATCCCATGGTCAAGAAAGAAACCATGCTCAATGAAACGGCCACACTGATGACTGCACATATGGTTCAGGGACGTGTAGCGGTAGAAGTTATAGACGAACTGGAAATCCTGTTTCAGACCCGATATGAAGAATTTTGTCAGCAACGCAATCCTGATAATGACAAGGATTGAACAAGGTTCAGGTATGAAGCGCATAGCCCAGATGCACTGGTTAGATATCTTCTTGAAAAAATTAATAATAATGCAGTGAGCAGTCATCCATGCTAGACATTTTTAACCGTTGGTTCCAACGACATTTTTCCGATCCCCAGGTTATTTTTCTGGTGGTGTTTTTATTACTTTCTTTTACTATTGTCATCTCCTTTAATGACACCTTAACCCCTGTTTTTGCTTCCATAGTGATTGCTTATTTATTAGAAGGCATAGTTGTTTTTTCTAATCGCCTGATAAGACATCGAATGATTTCCGTTCTAATCGTTTTTGTCGGCTTTCTGGCTGCCCTGCTGGTTACGCTTTTTGTCATTACTCCGCTTCTGTGGGAGCAGATAACCGATCTGATTAAAGATACCCCCAGATATATCGAGCAGGGACGACAACTTTTGTTACAGCTACCGTCTAATTACAGCTTCATTTCAGAAGCTTATGTGCTTGAATTTATTGCCCTGCTTCAGTCGGAAGTGACGTCAATGGGTAAACACGTATTGACCTTCTCCCTGAGTTCAATTCAGAGCAGTATCACTATTATGATTTACCTGGTTCTGGCACCATTACTGGTTTTTTTCTTTCTAAAAGACAAGGATAAAATTCTGGGTTGGTTTATGCGTTTTTTCCCTAAAAACACCCAGCTTTCCACGCAGGTCTGGGAGGAAATGGATCTACAGATTGGCAATTATGTGCGGGGGAAATTCTGGGAAATCACCATTATTTCTGTGATTTGTTATATTACCTTTTCACTGTTGGGGCTAAAATATTCACTACTGATCTCAATTCTGGTCGGACTGTCCGTAGTAGTGCCATATATTGGCGCAACCGTTGTGACCATTCCAGTTGCACTGATTGCATTTTTCCAGTGGGGCTGGTCATCTGATTTTGCCTGGCTGATGGCGGCCTATGGTATTATCCAGGCGCTGGACGGCAATGTGATAGTGCCATTATTGTTTTCTGAAGTTGTCAATCTGCATCCGGTTGCCATTATTGTTGCTATTTTGTTCTTTGGTGGTTTATGGGGCTTTTGGGGGGTGTTCTTTGCGATTCCTTTGGGAACCCTGGTCAGCTCGGTTATCAGGGCGTGGCCATCGCTACCGTCCGATCCGGAAAAAAAAGCTGTTAACGAAATATAAATTGACTGGTCTTTCGCTTATGGTTCAGACTTTTGTACACTTGTTAGAGCGCTTTTTCCTGATAGCCCATATTTCGGGTGAACTGAGGTAAAGGTGATGATTAAAAAACGCTACAGTATTTTTTTACTGGTTCTTTATTTGTCATCCAGTATTGCGGCATTGGCCGATACTGATGCCTTTGAAACAATGCCCAAATTGCCATTTTTATCAGGTGAAACCCTGCACTATAAACTCAGTTACCGGGGGTTGCTAACGTCAATGATATGGGCGGACATCGCTGATGCCAAAATGACGTTTATCGCTGATATGCCAACGCCGGGTGAGCAAACCGGGTACCAGTTTGTATTACAACTCAGCACTGAAAATTACCTCAAAGCTGAAGTAATCCAGCCGGTTCGGTATACCTATACCACCACCCTGGATGCCTCATTACAAAGAACGTTATTGGTAGAAGAAATTGATACAGGCGGCAATCAAAGTCATGATTTTCTCTGGCTGGATTGGCGCAATAAAGAAACTCAACTCTTTAAAAAAAGGGAAAAAAAGCAGCTGAATTCCGGCATTCTGGGACTGGGTAGCAAAGAGTACTGGGAAAATGATGGGGAGTTGCCAATCCCGCAGTTTCTGAACGGCTTTCCGGAACTGGAAAATCACCAGACGTATTTAATTCATAAAGAGTCAGGTGACAAAATTGAACGCTCGACGATCCTTGATCCCCTGTCAATGATTTATATTTTGCGTACCATGGATATCAGCGCAAGAAAAGAAATCGCTATCGCAATTTCAGATGATATACGCTTGTACCGTATTGAGAACGCTGGCATAGAAGCGTTGCAAGTTGGCGGAAAAGAATACCAGGCCATCAAGTATAAAATTCAGACCGATGAAAAAAAAGATAATAGCTATCATATCTGGTTGAACCATGATACCAAAAAAATCCCCCTGCGTTTAGCAATGAATGCCCCTTTAGGCAGGCTGGAAATTGATCTGGTTAAAATAACTCACGTAAATGAAGGATATTCAAAAAGTGGAGCAGGTCCAGCCGCGTTGGGGAAACTGCCAGCATCACTTATTTCTCCAGGGGGTGAAAGAGTAGTAAACAAGCTATAAAGTTTCGCACTCAACATCAGTTTACGACCCAAACCGGTTAGCCGATAATTATTCTGAATTTATTTTTTAGAGAAAAGCAGTCATTTATTTTAGCTTATTTCACGCTCTTCTAAGAGTTATGTCACAGGGTAATGAAATTTACAATTATGAAAGTAGTTGTGCATTTTCTTTGATCCATAGCGACAACTCTTCTTCACTGATATTTCCAGCCGCTAAAGATTCTATTGTAAATACAGCATTGGTTTCTTCTGCACTCAACTCATAACCATTCAGTGCCAGAAACACATCAATGGCGACCAGGGAAACACGTTTATTCCCATCTTTAAAACAATGGTTTTTGGCAAAACCAAAACCATAAGAGGCTGCTAATTGAAAAATATCAGGTGGTGGATTGCCATAATTGTCCAATTGTTGAGGTCTGGCAAGTGTTGAACCGAGAGAGTCCTCATTGACTGGACCAGATAAACCTCCATGTTCAGCCAACAATTCACCATGCATAGCAATAATGGCTGATTTAGGGAGCCAACGAGGCATTATTTAGCCAACTGATGAAGGGCATTTCGATATTTCTTACGGGTGCGCCCAAAAGCCTCCATAGCCGCCTCAAACTCGGGATCATAAGGGGTTAGCTGTAAACCATCTTGTGTAGCATCAGCAAAGATTTGATCTCCTTCAGAAAGATGTAAGGCCTCCAGAATCTCTTTTGGTAGAATAACCCCGACAGAGCTACCAATTTTGCGTAATTTTAAAGTGTGCATAATGCATACATTCCTTTACTGTGTTTATGTAAGTTATAATAAAAATTATAATATAATATTAAGAATTTATCATCCCCAGTGAGATGATGCGTAATAATTCTGAAAAAACAGGAAAAATTCCAATTAACTATTATGTCTCTAGTATTTAAGCTTATTGTTGTATTTTTTCAGTGTTTTTAACCGTTTTGATCTTAGACAAGAGCGAGGCAAATGACTTTGAGAGTGTTCAGGGAGTGTGACTATACAGGTGACTATGTATAAACTTCTGTGGGCATCTCTTAAAATATGAGTTTGTATACGCTACTATTCATTAATATTCTTTTATTTTTTCTGCAATTTTCTGGCTGGCTTTATTCACACCTTCTTTTGCTTTATATATTGCTTCATTACCCTGTAGTATCATGACCTTATTGACACTGTTGGCCAGGAGCTGTTTGTTAATCTCTTTGCCCTGCAAAATCATTTTATGGGGGTAGGTTGAATAGGCTGAGGTGGGTGTGTTAAACGTTTCTGCGCCAATCTCATCTTGCTCATACTTATAAAAACAAGAGGCCTGAGCATTGCTCGTCTGTCCGCTCGCATCTGTTATGGCAAACTGAATTTGCATTTCAAGATCATCAAGTCCTTTTATTATTGGTTTGTGTTCTTGCCATTCCAGTTTATCCGGAGAATTAAGCAACAATTTTGTCAGATCCTGGCACATGGTTAATCGCACATCCGGTGTTTTTGCACAGGATGTTATGAGCATACTTAAAATCGAAACCAGGGTTAGCAATCGAATCAGGGAGGTAGTATTGGGCATAAAATATTCCTATAAAATGTCAGCAGCAAAATCAGCCAGTCTGGAGCGTTCACCCCGTCTTAGCGTTACATGACCACTGTGTTCCCACTTGCGGAAGCGATCCACAACAAAGGTCAGGCCCGAAGTGGTTTCAGTTAGATAAGGGCTATCAATCTGAGCGATATTACCCAGACAGATTATCTTGGTTCCCGGTCCTGCACGGGTGATGAGAGTTTTCATTTGCTTGGAAGTCAGGTTTTGTGCTTCATCGAGAATAATATAACGATTCAAAAAGGTACGGCCGCGCATAAAATTGAGTGAACGGATTTTTATCCGATTCGCCAATAAGTCGTTGGTGGCCTGTTTGCCCCATTCACCGGCTTCATTGCTGCCAGTCAACACTTCCAGATTATCCATGAGTGCCCCCATCCAGGGTGCCATTTTTTCTTCTTCCGTACCGGGTAAAAAACCGATGTCTTCACCCACTGAAATAGTGGTACGGGTCATAATAATTTCCTGATAGAGATTATCATCCATAACCTGACTCAGACCAGCGGCTAGAGCCAGCAGAGTCTTGCCCGTGCCGGCCTGTCCTACAAGAGAAACAAAGTCAATATCCGGATCCATTAACAGATTAAGGGCATAATTTTGTTCATGATTTCTGGCCATGATCCCCCAGACAGCCTGTTTTTCAGAATAATACTGATGCACCTGTTCTACAATGGCGCCTTCTTTGTTTGATTCTCTGACAATGGCATCAAAGTTACCTTCATCACCAAT
>CBDTVA010000160.1:0-6350 GCA_965363935.1 uncultured Gammaproteobacteria bacterium
GCTCAATGGGTAGAAAATGAGACAGGTCTAAAGCTTGAAATTAATGGTGATATGGAATTAAGTGTTTTTTCCGGAGTCAAATTTAATGCAAAAGATATCAAATTATTTCAGAATAAGGCTCTGATCGCCGATATTGATTCCTTGCATCTGGGTGTTGACATTCATTCTCTTTATATCGGAGAACCTGAAATTACTTCGCTAGAATTGCATGCCAATATTTTAAATATATCCAGGGATAAAAAAGGTAATTATAATTTTTTGCCGTTGTTAACGAACAGTCAGGATAATACGGTAGAGGCAGATGATTTATCTTTAAATCAATTATCAGTTAAAGATATTCAACTTTCAATTGACCGATTTCACTATCTGGATGATCTGGAGTCCCTGTCCATAAAGCTGGATAAAGTCAAGGCATCACTGTCGCTATTGCCCATTATTGATCACCATAAATTGGTCATTGATGATCCCAGAATTCTGGTTGCTTATTCCTATTCAGGTGAGTTGGCAGTCAGGCAGGCATTAATAAACCAGTATCAAATTGCCGATTTATCTCTGCAATTCAAAGATCACATGGGCGATTTTATTGCTGAACATATGGCCTTTAGTTTTATTCAGGAAGGTGTGGATCATGCTTTGCCACCTTTGGTGTTTGATGCCAATGGCACACTGATGTTCAAAGTAGCTTATCATATTCCCGATGGTGCTGCAGAGCCTCTGTGGACTCAGCCCGATGTTATAAAAGTGGCAAAATTTGATTTTAATCTGCTTAGCTTGAAACTAAACAATAAACAATACCAGCTTGAAACGGATAATGCTCACCTCGCTTTTGAAAAAGTGGCAATTTTTGAAGCAGGTCAGTATGTTCTAAATGATTTGCTTATCAAGTCATTGGCTTTTGAAAGCAAACAGGTTGATTTAAACTGGAAAAATGAAGGGAAATATTTCTTTAAGAAATTTCTCTTACAGGTAAATGATCTGCCCGTTATTCATAAAGGAAAACCACTTGAGTTGATGTCTGATGTGTTCCTGAAAAAATTTGCTCAAAAGGGCAGTGTCAGCTTCTCCTGTGACAGTGTATCAAATAAAGCTCAGGGGCTTGAGAATGTTAAAATATTCCTAAAGGGTAAAAATAAGAGGATTAGTCTGTCAACTTTGTCCTTCAAGGCAATGGAATCAGAATTAACTGGCGAAGGTTACATAAAATTAGAGAAAAAAAGTCCACAATGGGAGCTTAAAATTCGCAGTGATAAATTGAACCTGCAACCTGTCGCTGGTTTAATGAATGCACCAGCTAAGATAGAAGGTTATGCCTCGATTGACACCCATTTATCCGGTGTTCTGCAGAACTCTGATTTTAAAGTTTCAACTGGAAGAATTCAGACCAGAGCGAATAACGTGCTTATTGACGGTATAGATTTTGATAAGGTACTGGAAGATTTTCAGAGTTCTCAGAGCGTTGGTTTGCTGGATGTTGGTGCAGTCACATTATTGGGGCCGGCAGGAATGTTGGTCACTAAAGGTAATGATTATCGAACACTCTCCAATAGCCTGGCCAGTAAAGGCCGCAGTAAAATAATACAATTAAACTCAGATATTGCTTATTCCGATGATATTGCCACTATGAATGATGTTGCCTTTGCCACAGAAAAGCACCGCCTTGCCGTTAATGGAAAAATTAATGTGCAGAACAATACCTTTATTAAATTTGAAGTGGCAACGGTGGATGCACATGGTTGTCCGATATATAAAGAAGAGGTAAAGGGAAGTTTAGACTCCCCGTCGGTAAGAAAAGTGAATGTTCTGGTGAGCGGAGTTGTCAATCCGGTGAGTTCGGTTATTTCCAAAGTAACCAAAAGGCTAAAAATGCGTTGTAAGAAGCCCTTTTACACCGGCGTTGTAAAGCCGGCTGTTAATTAGTCGTTTACCTTGATTAATGTACAAATAATGGTTACTCTTTATTTAAACCGATGATAAAGAGAATGTGAGGCGCATTATGTCAGCAGAAATCAGTTATTTATTACCAAAAAACAGTCGTTCAGTGTGGACAGCGGAATTGGAGCTACTGGGTAGTGACTCGGAGCCTATGGTGGAGATCCCATTGCTGGGATTTATTACGGCAGGCAATCCAGTTGAACGCGTTGAGCAGAATGAATCCATTACGGTGCCAGAAAGCATGGTCAGTCGTAATACTTATGCTCTGAAAGTACGGGGACATTCCATGATTGACGATAATATCCAGGATGGTGATATCGTTATTATTGAAAAAACAGAAAGTGCCATTAATGGCCAGTCTGTTGTCTGCCTGATCAATAATGATCAGGTGACATTAAAGAAGTTTTATATTGAAAAAAATGGCATTCGACTGCAACCTGCAAACCCGGATATGGAGCCTATTTTTCTCAAAAATGAGGAAGTGCAAATACTGGGTGTAGTTTCCGGTATAGTACGAAATTTTAACTAATTCTGTGACTGAAAATACTATCAATACTGAAAATACTATCAAAATACTGACTTATAATATTCATAAAGGCTTTAGTATAGCCAATCGGCGATTTACACTGTTTGCGATTCGTGAAGCCCTGGAAGAAATCGACCCCGATGTGATTTTTTTGCAGGAACTTCAGGGTGAGCACCATAAACGAAGTCGTAATATTGAATCCTGGCCGTTAAAACCACAGGGTGAATTTCTGGCTGAAAATCGCTGGCCTTTTTCACTTTATGCTAAAAATGCAGTGTATAAAAGAGGTCATCATGGTAATGGTATTTTATGTAAATATCCTATCATTACCTGGCATAATCAGAATTTATCCAAAGCCAAATTTGCCAGTCGCAGCTTTTTACATGCCAAAATTGTATTGCCAAACCAGATAAAGCTGAATTTAGTGTGTGTGCACCTTGGGCTGTTTGAAGCGGAACGGGAAATGCAACTGGATATGATTGCCAAAACCATTGAGCAGACCATTCCGGATGATGAGCCACTTATTATGGCGGGCGATTTTAATGACTGGCGCAAACGGGCTATCGAACATATGAAAATAGATCTGGGACTTGAAGAGGCCTTTCAAAATTATTCGGGGCAGCATGCCCGAACTTTTCCGGTATGGCGGCCCACATTGCAGGTAGACAGAATTTATTATCGAGGAATTTATCTCCAGGAAGCTTTGTCATTCCCTCATAAGAGCTGGAGAAAACTATCAGATCACCTGCCAATCGGTGCTCTGTTTAACCTTGGTTAGCTGCCCATCAGTAGATTCAACTGATTTATTTAGGTTCAACAATTGCAGCACAGCTATGTGCTCTGACAGGTTGGCTTGAGCAGCACTCCATGAATAATAAAGTCCATAATTGACCACGTAATAAAAATTGCAAGAGTGGCTAATAAAGTTTTTTTTATCATTAACGTCTCCTTTGTTTTATGTAGCTAAATGACTGTATCAGCGTTTCAAAAAAGCTCTGGGTGCAGATTCCCTTATTGCACAAAATAGTCCCCAACACGGATTTATTGTACCAAAGTTAAATTCAGGTATGGTTGGGGGACATATTTATCCAATCAGTCCTTCAAAAGGCTGGACGTCAACCATTTCTCCTGCTTCAATACTGCCGCTTTCTGCAGGGATGACAATAAAGCAGTTGGCTCTGCTCATGGCAGTAAGAACGTGAGAGGCCTGGATGCCGGCATTTTTTACCGTGAGTTCGCCCGTATCAGACTGTTCCAGTATGCCGCGTTGAAAATCAGTACGACCGGGGCGTTTTTTTAACAGTTCGGTGGTTTTTACCTTAATAACTAATGGCAGGACGGTGTCCTGACCTTTCATGCGCTTTAAAGCAGGCTGGACAAATTGGTAGAATGTGGCAATGACAGAAACCGGATTACCGGGTAAACCAAAAAACAGGCTTTTTCCCAAAGTGCCAAACGCAAGAGGTTTTCCGGGTTTCATGGCGATTTTCCAAAAATTGATTTGTCCGAGTTTCCCCAGAGTTTCTTTGACAAAATCTGCTTCACCAACAGAAACGCCGCCAGAAGTGATCACCGCATCTGCTACGCTGGATGCCGTTTTAAATGCCTCTTCAATGGCCTGTCGATCATCTCGGATAACCCCCATATCAACAATGTCAATATCCATGTTTTTCAGTAAACCGTAGATAGAGTAGCGGTTGGAATCATAGATTTCCCCTTCACTCAATGTTTCACCAATGGAACGAAGTTCATCACCTGTTGAAAAGAAGGCAACCCTGAGTCTGCGCTTTACTGTGATCTCTGCAATACCCTGAGTGGCAAGAAAAGCCAAATCAGTAGGAGAAAGTTTTTTTCCCCGGGCCAGAAAAGTCTGCCCGGTGATCAAATCATCTCCAGCTTTGCGTACATTGGCGAACGGCTTTGGGATGGTTGTAATTTTGACGGTATTTTCATCCGCTGTTTCAGTGTGTTCCTGCATCACTACAGTATCAACACCCACAGGCACCTGAGCACCGGTCATAATACGAATGGCTTCACCTGAGGCAATTTCTCCTGTGAAGGGGTGGCCGGCAAAGGATTGTCCAGTGACTTTTAGTGTCAGAGTGTCTTGGTCATTTATATCGTTACTATTAAAGGCATAACCATCCATTGCGGAATTGTCACAGGGTGGAGTGTTAATTGTGGCTGTGACATCTGTGGCTAGAATTCGCCCCAGGGCATGACGTAAATCGACCCGTTCAGTGCCGTCAATGGCTTTGATATCATTAATGATCCGTTCTTGTACTTCGCTAACGCTAAGAAACAGGTTGTCCTGTTGACTCAATGCTTGACTCATGGTTCTTTTAATCCTGTAGAAGTCCTGTAATAAAGGCGCTGATTTCAACTATATTGTTGATATCAAGTAGGGTGCATTGGATTTGGCCGGGGTATAACTCGGGTAGATTATCACGATCCGTTGCTATTGCTATAATGTCCGGATCTTCCGGATGCAAAAGTGGTTTGTTAAGTGTGGGACGATGCAATTCAATTTTGCTTATCCGTTCATGTTTAAAACCTTCCACCAGAATCAAATCTGTTTTCTGCAGATCCAGGTGTGGCAGTAATTCTAATAAATCAGGTTCAGGATTCATTTTCTGATGTTGGCGGCTGTTTTCAACCATCAGTGCCCAGCGTTTTGCCGAGGCCACCAGCATTTGTTCGGCTCCTGCTTTACGTAGCCGGTAACTGTCTTTACCCGGCTGATCAATATCAAATTTTTCATGATGGGTATGTTTTATCATAGCAACACGGATATTGGCTTGATTTAGCTCAGGTATTAACTGTTCCAGTAACGTGGTTTTACCGGTACCACTGAATGCAGCAAAACCCAGCAGCGGAGTGTTTTGGTATGTAGTGAGTGAAATCATCGAAAAATTATATCATAATTAAAAGATAAGCCTATTAATCCTGAATTAATCGGATAAAGCTTATTACGAAGCTGGAAAAAAAATAAACTAACTGATATCTGATAAATGAAGCAATTAAATCGACAGGATGTGACACTCATCCATAAAGAAACCGGCTATAAAGGCTTTTTTACCATCAATCAATATGCGCTGCAGCATCGGCTGTTTAATGGTGAGCAGACCAGAGTCCTGATGCGGGAATGTTTTGAGCGAGGGCACGCAGTGGGAGTGCTGGCCTATGACCCATGGCAGGACAAAATTGTATTATTGGAGCAGTTTCGTATCGGCGCCTATGTTTGTTCCTGTTCTGCTGAGAAGGAGCTAACCCGGCAACAAAGCCCCTGGTTGCTGGAAATCATAGCTGGCATAGTGGAACCGGGTGAAGCGCAGGAGGAAGTCGCCCACCGTGAAGCGTTTGAAGAAGCCGGTTGCAGTTTATTGGCTTTAGAACCTATCGGAGACTTTTATTCCAGCCCCGGAGGTACTTCAGAGACCACGCAATTGTATTGTGCATGTGTTAACAGTGATGGTGTTGGAGGAATTCATGGTTTAGAGGAAGAGGGGGAGGATATTCGGGTTATGGTTGTTTCCTTTGAAACAGCGGTTCAATGGCTAAAAGCAGGACGTCTGAACAATGCCAGTGCCATGATTTCCATGCAATGGTTGATGCTAAACAGAGATGAATTAAAAGAAAAGTGGCAATCATTGGTCTGAATTAACGCGGGGTTATGATCGCAATTAAAGAATTTCGTAAACTGGACGCTAATAGCCATGGATATTAATTTCGGGAGTGTCCGATCAATGGCAGATAATTCAATTCTAGGGATTGCTCAAAAAGGCATACAAACGGGTCTGACCGGGTTGCAACAAAATGCCGCTAATCTGGCCAGTAAAGATTTTTTTCAAGCTGAAGGCTCTTTGCAGGTTAAGGACTCTTTGCAGGTTAA
>CBDTVA010000161.1:0-6341 GCA_965363935.1 uncultured Gammaproteobacteria bacterium
AGGCTGAATTACTGGCTTCCATGTCAGATGACTAAGCTTTAGTTCACTGAGGACTCTTAAGTCAGATGGCAAAACCTTCTGCAACAACACCTTTAATAATGTCAAAGCCTCTGATGACTATTGCCAGTGCATTACAACAGGGCTATAGGCAACTTCGCTCAAGCAATAGTGACAGTGCGAAACTTGACAGTGAAATCCTGTTGCTTAAAGTCTTAAATGCCCATTCTGATATTTACCGGACAAAAACCTGGCTACTTACCTGGCCTGAAACGACACTCACTGCAGAACAATTTCAACAATTTAATCACTATCTGAAGTTGCGCTCAGAAGGTATGCCGGTAGCCTATATCACCGGGGAAAAAGATTTCTGGACATTAACACTGGCTGTCACCCCAGCCACCCTGATCCCCCGTCCGGAAACCGAACTTCTGGTGGAATACGCACTGGAAAAAATTTCTCCTACAGAAAAGGCCACGCTTCTTGAGCTGGGCACCGGCAGTGGTGCCATTGCACTGGCCATCGCTGCAGAACGAAGTAACGTTGCTATTTTAGCCACCGATATCAGTCAACAGGCCTTAGCAGTCGCGCAACACAACTTAGAGAGATTAAAATTCTCTAATGTTACCTTTTTCCGGTCAGACTGGTTTGATGCCATTCCGCGACAGCAGTTTGAGCTGATTGTTTCCAACCCACCCTATATAGCAGAACAGGATCCGCATTTACAGGACAATGTCAGAAAATACGAACCATTGACGGCTCTACACGCGGGCAATGAAGGACTGGATGATATTGCTCACATCATCAGGCAATGCCGAAACTATCTGAAACCTGCAGGCTGGCTGCTATTGGAACATGGCTGTGATCAAGCACAGGCAGTACAGACCTTGTTAAGACAGCATGCATTCCGTCAAATCACCAGTATCAAGGACCTGAACCAGTTACCCAGAATAAGCCTGGCCAGAAAAGAGTCATAAGCTAGCTCGGGTTTCCCTAGGTTATGTAGGGTTAATTTCTATAGTCTTCTTTGCTAACTGTGCATAAAATAAAACTACACCTGAAAAATCTTTAAGGCTTTATTTTTTGCATTGAACAGACTATCCTTAAGGGAATATTGTTCTGCTTAGCACCTTTATGGTGTCTGAACCATACAAACAAGCAATTCTTAACATGCTGATTTTTATAGATTATATACCATAGAGGACTAAATATGAGTGTGCAAGTTATTAAACACCGCGAAATTCACTTTTGCCCTCTCCATGCCAATCCCAATCAGGCACATTCAGCGGTTTTTATTATCAATGATCTCAGCGGAGTTCTCATGTCTCATGCTCTGGATCATCACCGTATTAAAATTGCCTACAATCTGGAGCGGATCACTCTGGAAGAAATTGAAGCGGTCCTGAGCAATGAAGGCTTTCATCTGGACAATTCCATACTGTCTAAAATAAAACGCAGTATCGTCTTTTATTGTGAAGAAGCCTCCCTGGAAAATTCAAAAAATGAACGTCTTATCCAGGAAGTCCATGACAAACACAATAGTGATGTGATTTATTTGCGGCCAAAAAAGAAAAAGCTTTGCGACTGCCGTGATCATCGCCCTGAACACTGGCGTCAATACCTGTAAGCTAGCAATGCCGGTAACCCAACTGAATTCTTTAACTTTACTAACTATTAACCTTTGGTGTTTTTTTCTACCCAGCGCTCCTGGCCATCATTGAGCTGTTCTTTTTTCCAAAATGGTGCTTTGGACTTTAAATCTTCCATAATTTCCCGACAGGCTGCAAACGCCTGTTTTCGATGTGCTGTCCAAATGGCCACCAGCACAATGGGATCGTTGGGTTTAATCGCTCCCACCCGATGCACGATGAGACTTTCCAATAATTGATGCTCACCAGTTGCCTGATGACATATATTTTCCAGGTGTCTTTCGGTCATGCCCGGATAATGCTCCAAAAACATTTCCGTCACATCATCCCCATCATTAAAATCACGCATTGTACCGATAAAAACCGCAGTTGCCCCATACTGGCCATGCAATTGTGGTAAGTTTTTCTGGTATTCACTCAGGACTTCCCAGGGATCAAATGCATCAGAACTGATAGTAATATTCACAACTAACCTCCAGTCACGGGTGGGAAAAATGCCACTTCATCACCGTTTCTCACCAGGGTCTGATCGTCAACATAATCCATATTAACCGCAATCAACATATTAGCAGGGCGTTCTTTGCCCTTAGCACAATGAACCCAGACATCTTCAACATTATGAATAGACTGCCCTTCCAGTATTTCGGCACTAATTTCACAATCTTCACCGATAAGATCCCTCATACTGGCAAAAAATTTGACATGCAGACTCATATTTCCCCCCACAATGCAGGTTAATGAAAGAGATGTGCGACACAAAATGATCAACACCGCGAATAAAAGAGAGGAAAATCCCCACTATATTGAGTATAATTTTTTAATATACTCAATTGATTGACACTTATAACTATAATTATACGATAGTTAGGTTTTTTTAGTATTGTTTCTAACTATTTTTTCTCATTCAATATACTCACTTAAACCGAGTTTGACTTAGCTAAAGGCTTTATGAACAAACTGACGCATTTTAATAACCAGGGCGAAGCTCACATGGTGGATGTGGGTGCTAAGGCTATCACCCATCGCAGAGCGGTGACAGAAGGCCAGATCGCCATGCTGCCCGAAACCCTGGAGCTCATTATTCAGGGCACCCATAAAAAAGGTGATGTATTGGGTATTGCCCGTGTTGCCGGCATTATGGCGGCCAAGCAAACAGCCAGCCTGATCCCCCTGTGTCATCCCTTACCTCTGACCCACGTGGATCTGCAACTTGAAGTAATTCAGTCCGAAAATAAAGTGCTATGCCGTTGTACTGTAGAAACTGATGGAAAAACCGGTGTGGAAATGGAAGCACTGATGGCGACCCAGGTTGCTTTGCTGACGATTTATGATATGTGCAAAGTTGTTGACCGTGGTATGATTATCGGCAATGTTCGTCTTCTGGAAAAAGAAGGCGGAAAATCAGGTCACTGGATTAGTGACCAATAATTGCTCAGATGAAGTCAATGCCCGTTATGGATAAACGCACACTTATTTGTGAGACTAACCCTCACTCTAAAAAAGAAGCCCGCTTTGAAGATCATGGACATTCAGCCTGGCTTTACCTGACCAATCCCAACAGTCATGTGGTGGTTGCAGATTGTTGGATCTATAATCGTATTCCAGCCCCAAAAGAATCTGAAATCAGCCAATACAAAACGGCCTCACCTCCTGCTGCGGCCAGTTATGCTCACCCACATGCTGAATTTACACCTCTGCAGTCTGATACTTTTGAACTCAAATGGAGTCCGGATGGGCGTTCAGTGGCCTTGTTGATCAATGGAATTCCTTTTGGCTTTATTCCTCCCGGTGCACAAAGAGGTTATAGCAAACACCTGATTAAATCCGGTCCCTGGGGGCATGAATGGGATGAGCAACTGTATTTGATTCTGTTTAATGAGTCAGGCTGGACAGAAAGCATTCCGGAATTTTTCTAGAGTCCTCAACCCCTTGGCTAAGAGTCCTCAAACCCCTGGCTAAGAGTCCTCAACCTTAAAAAAACCTTCAACCATCCTTTAAAAGCCGCTTTAAATCAATGATAGCCGTATTTGCGCGGGAAATATAAGATGCCATCACCAGAGAATGATTGGCCGACAGTCCAAAACCACTGCCGTTTAATATTATCGGGCTCCAAATTGTATCCTGGGTGGCTTCTAATTCGCGTATAATCTGCTTGAGACTAATCCGGGCATTTTTCTTTTGTAATACCGACTCAAAATCAATCTCAACTGCCTCAAACAGGTGTACCAATGCCCAGGCTGTACCACGAGCCTGATAGAACACATCATCAATCTCCAGCCAGGGAGTCTTGATGGTCAGAGATTCTGACGAATCAGTTGCCTGCCGAGCCTGTGCATCGCCAGCCAGGTCAGTATTAATTCTTTCCTGGCCAACACTAGCGCTGAGCCGTTGTGATAAACTGCCCAGACGTTTTTCTACCACCTGCAGCCAGTCAACAAGATTATCGGCTCGGGCAAAAAACTGGGCATTTTGCTTTTTTTTGTCCAGCAGGCGTTCCAGATAACCGGACAGATAGTAAATACCCTCCTGATATTTACTTTCTGAAGCAGGCCAGATCCATTTTTCAGAATCATTATTAAATGCCGGCTCGGCCAAAGACAGCTCCTTATCTTCTGTAGATGTGGATTGCGCCATACTAAAATCATTGCGCAATACTCTGGCCATATCACGAACTTGCACCAGCACACCATACTCCCAGTTTGGAATATTATCCAGCATCATACCTGGGGGAGTAACATCATTACTCAAATAACCACCGGATTTGTCCAACAAAGTGTCGGTGATTTTGATAAGCGTTGCAGTGGTTGTGGAACCAATCACTTTTTTATACTGCTTGGCGCTCTGATCATTAATTTCCGCAATCATGAACTGTGCCTGTTCCTGGACATCAAACCGCCCAGGCTCGCGACTCCATATCATGGCCAATACAGTCCATAGCAGCAATACCGTCACCATTAATAGGCCAGTTGACCAGATAATGCCTTTATTTCTGAGATTTTGCACCTGGTAAAGCTTTATCAGGCGAATAAAGAATTGCTGTATATTGTCAATCCAGTCAGACAGGCTGTTGGGCATAATGTTTTACTCAGGTTTTACTGTAGATTTTGCTGCCAATTTCTTTAAATTGGGCAGATTTTTCTGCCATACCTTCTTCTAAGGCCACCTTAATGTCACTGATACCCTGCTTTGCCGCATAATCCCGAACATCCTGGGTAATTTTCATTGAACAGAAATTTGGACCACACATCGAACAGAAATGAGCCACTTTATGTGCCTGTTTGGGCATGGTTTCATCATGGTATTCCCTGGCTCGTTCGGGATCCAGTCCCAAATTGAACTGATCTTCCCAGCGAAATTCAAACCGGGCTTTGGACATAGCGTTGTCACGCACTTGCGCTCCGGGTAGCCCTTTGGCTAAATCTGCAGCGTGCGCTGCCAGTTTATAGGTGATGATACCATCACGGACATCGGCTTTATTGGGTAGGCCCAGGTGTTCTTTGGGAGTAACGTAACACAGCATCGCTGTACCGTACCAGCCAATTTGTGCCGCGCCAATCGCCGAGGTAATGTGATCATAGCCGGGTGCAATATCAGTTGTCAGTGGACCCAGTGTATAGAAGGGTGCCTCGCTGCAGGCTTCCAGCTGAATGTCCATGTTTTCTTTTATCATGTGCATGGGTACATGACCAGGGCCTTCAATCATGGTCTGGATGTCGTGTTTCCAGGCAATTTGAGTCAATTCACCGAGAGTTCTCAATTCGCCTAATTGCGCTTCATCATTAGCATCGGCAATCGAACCTGGACGCAGACCGTCACCCAGAGAGAATGACACGTCATAGGCCTTCATGATCTCACAAATGTCTTCAAAATGGGTATATAGAAAACTTTCCGTATGGTGTGACAGACACCACTTGGCCATAATGGAGCCACCTCGGGAGACAATACCGGTGAGCCGTTTTGCAGTCAACGGCACATGTTGCAGACGAATTCCGGCATGAATGGTAAAATAATCCACTCCCTGCTCAGCCTGCTCAATCAGCGTGTCTTTAAAGATTTCCCAGGTCAGGTTTTCTGCTTTTCCATTAACTTTTTCCAATGCCTGGTAGATGGGCACGGTACCAATTGGAACGGGTGAATTGCGGATGATCCATTCACGAGTTTCGTGAATATTTTTCCCGGTAGACAGGTCCATCAGGGTATCACCACCCCAGCGGGTGGACCAGACCATTTTTTCGACTTCTTCAGTAATTGAAGAGGTCACTGCTGAATTACCAATATTGGTATTCACTTTGACCAGGAAATTGCGCCCGATTATCATGGGTTCAATTTCAGGATGGTTAATATTAGCCGGGATAATCGCTCTTCCCAATGCCACCTCCTGACGCACAAATTCAGGAGTCACCTCATCGGGAATATTAGCACCAAAGTCTTCCCCGTTATGCTGAGGGTACTGTCTCATGAAGCCTGCTTCTCGCATTTCCTGCAATTTGGTGTTCTCACGAATAGCCACGTATTCCATTTCCGGGGTAATAATACCCTGACGTGCATAATGCATTTGTGAGACGTTTTTACCTGACCTGGCCTTGCGTGGAGCACTGATATGTTCAAAACGTAAATGAGCTAATTGAGGATCAGTCTGGCGCTGTTGGCCATATTCTGAACTGGGTCCGCTTAATTGTTCGGTATCCTGCCTTT
>CBDTVA010000162.1:0-6337 GCA_965363935.1 uncultured Gammaproteobacteria bacterium
GTTGAGCTGGCCTGTGATGATCTTTTCTATAATTATCGTATCTGTTGCCTGAGTGAGCCGGTCTTTGGTGATCTTTTCTAACCTTATGCTGATCGGGTTTCTGATCTTTTCTAACCTTATGCTGACCGGGTTTCTGATCTTTTCTAACTTTATGCTGACCGGGATTCTGATCTTTTCTAACTTTATGCTGACCGGGATTCTGATCTTTTCTAACTTTATGCTGACCGGGTTTCTGATCTTTTCTAACTTTATGCTGACCGGGATTCTGATCTTTTCTAACTTTATGCTGACCGGGTTTCTGATCTTTTCTAACTTTATGCTGATCGGGTTTCTGATCAGCATAAGCCTGAGTGCTAATCCCGGTTACAGTGCCCAGTATGAAGATACTGGAAAGTATTACTATGAACTGCTTTATTGAAGTAGTCATGATGCGCCCCTTTTATTCAGGTATGTTTATTATCACAAACACACACCCTCTGATTAAAATTAGCTAGAAAAATGATTATATCATCTAAAATCAGGATGTGTGTTTAACGGTTACTAAAAATTAGCCATGCAAATTATGTAAGTTTTAAAAGGGCGGTTTAAAATGCCTGCCTTTGGCATTAAAACGATGCTGTTTCAGAGCCTTGAATTGCTCCATTTGCTCTGCGTTAAGTACTTTGCTTAACCTGGTTTCAGTTTCTGCTCTATGGTCTTTTCTCCATGCCCGAGCTTCTTGTCGTTGTTCTTGCAAAACAGTTTGTACCTGCTGCAGTTGCTCAGCAGTCAAATTTAACCTGTTAGCAAGACTATAACCGCCATTATTAGCAGTAGATGTGCATGGCGGACCATAAGCCAAACTGATAGACACTAACGAAACCAATGCTAAAGCGATTAACGATTTATTTATTTTAGTGGACATAATTATTTTCATTTAGTTATTTATGAAAGTTAAATTCATATCATGATGATCAGTTTATGCCTGAAAGTAGCAGTGAGTATGAATAAAATGTGAAGAAACTATGGAGTTTAAAATTTATAGGTCTCTTTTTGTTTAAAAAGAGTTACTGTTTAGAAAGAGCAAAGAGAAACATCAGAAAATTAAATGAATCTTAAAATTTGGCATAAGTTAGCGCTAATCTTAATAAGCATCACTACCTTAACAGTGGTGATGAGCATTGGACTGTCTCAACACAGCTTTAAAGAGGGCTTTTTAGATTATTTGTATCAACAACAACGCAGGCTTACTAATCTGGGCAAAAATCTGCTTATAGCTTATGAAGAAAATGGCGACTGGGAATTTATTCGTGGGAATAATCGTTTGTGGTCTTTCTATTTACCTCCCAGACCTGAATATTTTAAGTCCCGGGAGGTTAATCACAGATTACAACACTCCGTACCAGTGTCCGATAGCCCTTTTAGATTTAAGAAAAAATTTCCCAAGCTGGCTTTGCTGGATAGTAATAGACAACGCTTTTACCAATTATTGAGTAATGTATTAGAAAACTCATTGCGCTATACCCCAGACTGGGTCAGACAACATGAACCAGCTCTGGTTTTGTTGGATTTAATGTTATCGGGTAAAGATGGTTTGGATATTTGTCGAGAAATTCGACAATTTTCCAATTTTCCTATTATTATGATCACAGCCAGAGTCGATGAGATTGATCGGACCCTTGGCCTGGAAATTGCTGTTGATGATTATATCTGTAAACCTTTTAGTCCACGTGAAGTAGTGGCAAGGGCAAAAGCAATTTTCCGTCGTCTGGAGGCAGTGGCTGATGGGGTGCAGGTACATGTATCAGCATTACAACTTGACGAAGAAAAGTATGGTGCCAGTTTTAATCAAGCCAGGCTGGATTTGACGCCGGTAGAGTTTCGACTGTTATCGGTCCTGCATAGTCAGCAGGGAAAGGTTTTTTCTCGAGATCAACTCATGAGTTCATTATATAAAGATCATCGCATCGTAACGGATCGCACTATTGATAGTCACATTAAAAATCTTAGAAAAAAGCTTCTTCAAGCTGGATGTGAGGATGAGATGATTCATTCTGTATATGGCATAGGTTATAAATACGATTTTTAAGCTTACCAGTACTTTTTATCACGGCCTTAGAAATTATTTAAAGAGACACCATTTTGAATTAACCAGCTGCGATCCAGCTCCCAAACTATCCTGCTTACAGCTGGATCTGACTTAACAGTAGTGCTGGCAAGCATCTGGATTTTGGCTAATAATTTCTGAGCCTTCTGGTAGTCTGGTGAAAGTAATGATTTTCCCTCAACTGCTGGAAAAAGTATACCGATTATTTTTCCGCATGGCAGTTCAGTAGATATCGGACTGTTCATTGTGGCTATTCCGTTATTGATACGCAATACTTTAAAATAATAGGGAAAATCTTTAATTTCATTTATTGATTCGAGTCGATTATTGAGTTCTCTTACTTTCGGACTTTCATAGAGAAAGATTACTAACAGAGTAATAGATATTATCCCCAGGACAATAGCGTAAATTTTAGTTCCCCGATCCATAAGTTATCTCCAGAGTGTTTAAACCTTAATAGTTTTCAAGGCTTTGTTGTAATGGTTGTTAATAGTCGGACAGTACTGGAATCTTTTATAGTATCCCGGGGATAGTATCGGATTGGCTGTCGCAATTAATCAGTGTAAAAGTACGATGGTAATAAAAAGTACGATAGACATAAAAAATACGCAAATAGGTTACAATGATTTTGTGCATTTTTGCTGTCTTGATAATAGAGCTGCTTATCCAGGCCAAGTTTAGAGGAACTAACTGGTTTTTTATGTGAGTTATATTACCGAATTTGAGAAATGAATTAGCTATGATGCGCAGAGTATCGAATTTATAACTAGATTTAGCCTGACATTACACTAAGGGGTTTAAGGGGATATCATTATGGGGAATACACTCTGGTTTATTACGATTTTGCAGGAAAAGCCCTGGCTGGGTTTTCTGATTGGTCTGTGTTTTATGGCGGTAATGTTTTTGTCAAAGAACCTGATTGTTTATCTGTACTCCCGCAATAAAGAAAAAAGCGAGAGCAAGTAAGCAGCTGGTTAAAGTGTTGCCATGGAGCGGCTAAAGACTATTTGGGTTCAATCTCTTTCAGGTGTTTTCCAACCGCTATTCTTGCACCCATAAGCCCTAGCAGGCAGCCGGATAATAACAGTGTGATGCTGGTGTTAATACCCATAAGCCCCAGAGAAAATAAATTATTTTCATAGAGGGATGAAAGATGTACCAGGGGATCACTGATAATGATCAGGGATATATTGACCAGTAAAACTGCGATCAAACTGCCAAACAGACCATACCAGAAACCGGTATAAAGAAACGGACGGCGGATAAAACTATCAGTGCCGCCAATCAGTTTCATAACCACAATCTCGCTGCGGCGGTTTTCGATAGCGAGACGGATAGTATTGCCGACAATCAGCAATACGGCTAAAGCCAGCAGGCCGCCAATGATCAGAATACCTCTTTGGCCAATATGAATAATAGCATAAAGCCGTTGTAACCACTGAATGTCCAGCTGTACCAGATCAACCTTTTTTATTTGTTGCAGTTCCATAAGCAAATCATTGATCTGCTCCGGTTCACTGTGGGTCAGGCTGGGATAAACGATCAATAAATGAGGCAGGGGATTTTCCTTCAGAGCTTTCAGGGCCGCGCCAAATCCCGAGCTTTCCTGAAACTCCTTTAATGCAGCTTCCCGGGTTATATGCTTAACCTGTGCGATTTCAGGATAGGCTTCCAGTTTGCGTTGAATGTCCTGTACTTGCTTCTCACTAATATTTTTTTCCATAAACAGGGATATCTGATTGATACTGTCAAAGTCGTCGCTGAGCTGTTTGGCATGATCCAGAATCACATATAAACCGGCCGGCAATGCCAGAGCGATTCCCAGTGCAGCCGCGGTCATAAGAGTGGAAAAAGGGCTACGGCTTAACAGGCCCAGAGAATAAAAAAAGACTTGCAGGTGACGAATAAAGAACTCTTTAAAGCGTGATAAAAAACTGGGTTTCAACTGCCTGAGCTGAACCTGGTTAGTATAATTTGGATTATCATTGATAACGGCCATTCAATTCGCACCCGGTGATATTAGTTGCCCGTGACTGAGTTGTACCATAGGTTTGTCGAGCTGACTAATGAGTGGAATATCGTGGCTGGCAATCAGTACCGTCACGCCGACCTGGTTAAAGGCTAAAAATAACTCCATGATTTCACAGGATAAATCGGGGTCCAAATTACCGGTGGGTTCATCCGCCAATAACAGAGCTGGTTTGTTCACTACCGCACGGGCAATGCTGACTCTTTGCTGTTCTCCGCCTGACAGGGTCAAAGGGTATTTTTTTTCAAAGCGTAATAAGCCGACTTTGTCCAGAGCGGCATGGACTCGCTTTTTTACCTCACGGGAGGAAAAACCACTGATGATCAAAGGCAGAGCTACATTATCAAACACCGTCCGATCAAAAAGCAGTTGATAATCCTGGAAAATAATTCCCATATTACGGCGCAAATAGGGAAGAGTATGGCGGCTTACCTTGTTCAGGTTTTTGCCACCGACAAGGACATTGCCGTTTGAGGCACGTTCAATCAGAGCAATAAGTTTTAACAGGGTGCTTTTACCAGCACCGGAATGACCGGTCAAAAAGGCCATTTCACCCGGATGCAAGTGAAAATTGACATTGCTGAGGGCTTCATTACCCCCTTTATAGCGTTTACTGACCTGATCAAACAGAATCATAAAAGTAGTTATGCCTTAAGTGTTCTTTTTTTCTGCAGGATCACAAGGTACACGTTCAGTGCTCCTGGCTTTGATCGTCGCGGCTTAATAATGCGCTGACAAACTCTTTGGCATCAAACGGTCTGAGATCATCAATGCTTTCACCCACGCCGATAAATCGAATGGGGATGCCCAGTTTTTTGGCAATGGCAAAAATAATACCGCCCTTTGCTGTACCATCCAGTTTAGTGACCGTGATACCGGTCAAACCTACGGTTTGATTAAATTGCACTGCTTGATTCAATGCATTTTGTCCGGTTCCGGCATCCACTACCAGCATGATTTCGTGGGGAGCGGTTTCATCCACTTTGGATGCGACCCGTTTTACCTTGGCCAGTTCATCCATTAAATTTGTCTGAGTGTGCAAACGACCGGCCGTATCAGCTATGACAATGTCAATATTGCGGGCTTTGCCGGCTTCAATGGCATCATAAATGACTGAAGCAGAATCAGCGCCTGAATGCTGTGCAATGACAGGAATAGCATTTCGTTCCCCCCAGATTTGCAATTGCTCAACTGCAGCTGCACGAAAGGTGTCACCGGCCGCCAGCATGACGGAATAACCTTCATGCTGGAATTTTTTGGCCAGTTTGCCAATCGTTGTGGTTTTGCCCGCGCCATTAATGCCGACCATTAGAATGACATAAGGACTTTTGCCTGAGTCCACCGACAAAGGAATGCTGACGGGTTTCAGCAGGGCGGTCATATCTTCTTCGAGCGCCTGAAACAGGGAATCCGCATCGGATAATTGTTTGCGGGAAATACGCTCTGTCAGGCTGCTGATGATGGACATGCTGGCTTCAACGCCCATGTCCGAAACCAGAAGCTGGGTCTCAATTTCTTCAAGCAGATCATCATCTATTTCTTTTTTGCCCAGAAGAGCATCGCTGATCCCATCGGTAATAGTATTGCGGGTTTTGCTCAGGCGTTGTTTCAGGCGACCGAACAGCCCTTGCTTTTTAGTGGGCTCAGGACTGCTGGTTGGTTCAGGACTGTTAGCAGGTTCAGGACTGTTAGTCGGTTCAGGACTATTAGTCGGTTCAGGACTGTTATCTTGAGAGGGCTCAGCCGGACCAGATTCAGGCAAATCAGTGGAACTGTTTGCCTTTTTATCGGTCTCTTTATTACGCTTTATAAAACTAAACATTGTATTTATTAAACTAATTACCAACAATAGGTGTGAAATAAGATAAAATTGACTCTGTCCTAAGCACGGGTTATACCCAAACTACTTGGAAATGCTGCATTTCCAAGTAGTTTGGGTATAAATACCGGGTGGACATTAAAACAGCTTATTATTATCCTCAATTTTAGTCCAGAAACCTATAAAAATATAAGGAAAAGGGAAAGAAGATCTCTATGATGGGAAATACAGCAAAAATTATTGTTTCTAAACCAATAACACCGGCCATCTTTCTTACTGCATTTGCATGCAGTTTGTTGATGATGGGGAGCATTAGTCTGGCCATGGCAAAGCCGGCTACTGTTGCAGAAGACTCTCAGCAGGTTGAAGACTCTCAGCAAGTTAAAGACTCTCAGCAGGTTGA
>CBDTVA010000163.1:0-6288 GCA_965363935.1 uncultured Gammaproteobacteria bacterium
TCATCCGGCTCCACTGGAATAACCCAGCGGGCATGAATTATAGTATCGACGTGTTGCACAAATGCCTCTTAAGTGTTTTTTCAGGTAGATTGAGCGGGTATTTACAAAAGGATTCTATCCCCGGTGCTATTTTGATTATAAGATATAGCACGTAATTAAGTGCTGAAGCAATTCATTCACGATTAAAGCTTAAGAAAAGATAAGGCAATAATAATGTTTAGTAAACACTATCACTCAATAAAACCCATTATCTGGAAAGATGGCAACCTTGACCTGCTGGATCAGCGTTTATTGCCCGCAGAACATACCTATCTTACCCTGACCGATATTGAATCTGTTGCCAGGGCTATAACGGATATGGTGGTTCGAGGCGCTCCGGCTATTGGTATTACAGCGGCTTATGGTATTGTCATTGCCGCAAGGAAGCGCTTTGCCGAAAACCCGGACACCTGGAAAGAAATGATAGCAGATGATTTGGCTTTGCTGGCTGAATCCCGGCCCACTGCGGTTAATTTATTCTGGGCGATTGATATGATGCGTGAAGTGATTAATGGGCTGGGTGTGGCTGATCCGGTGGCAACATTATTAAGCATTGCGCAACAGGTGCATGAAGACGATATTGCCGCTAATGTCAAAATGGGTGAGTTAGGTGCACAATTAATAACGGAGAAATGCGCAGTGTTAACCCATTGTAATGCCGGTGCATTGGCAACTGGAGGCTATGGAACGGCGTTGGGTGTTATTCGCAGTGCTTTCGCGCAGGACAAAATCAGTCTGGTTTATGCAGATGAAACTCGGCCCTGGCTTCAGGGAGCACGTCTGACTGCATGGGAAATGGTACAGGATGATATCCCGGTTTCGTTGCTGGTTGAGGGAGCAGCGGCACATATTATAAAAACATCTCAGCAGAGTGAAAATCCTGTTCGCTGGATAATTGTGGGCTCTGATCGCATCGCATCAAATGGCGATGTAGCCAATAAAATTGGCACCTACGCGCTGGCTATTATGGCCCGTCATCATGGCATCAAGATTATGGTTGCTGCACCTACCACCACAATTGATATGAATATTGCCAGCGGTGATGACATTCCGATTGAAGAGCGTGCCGATAGTGAAGTTCTGTGCTGCAGAGATAACAGGGTTGCGGCAGATGGCGCACAGGCCAGGAATCCGGCCTTTGATGTCACTCCGGCGGAATTGGTGGATGCGATTGTGACTGAAAAAGGGGTGGTATTGAAACCTGATTTTGAGAAAATCAGGGCTTTAATGACAAATGTTAAATAAATGCCTAAAATATCACATTTTTAATGTGAATTAAGGGCACATATAACCAGTATGTGTGCTAAAATAATACGGTTTTTACCAAGCGTTTGAAGTTGGCATCCTGAATTCTATTCCGGTGACCGCCTTGTCAAAAAAATGGGTGAAATGAACCATACTCTGTCCAAGAAGAAACAAGAAAACGGATAAATAACCACTAAATGTCAGATTTTGCAAAAGAACTCCTTCACATCAATATTGAGGAGGAGATGAAGCAGTCCTATATGGATTATGCTATGAGCGTAATTGTAGGACGCGCACTTCCCGATGTCCGCGATGGTCTTAAACCAGTTCACCGAAGAGTCATTTATGCCATGCATGAAGCGGGTATGGACTGGAATAAACCCTATAAAAAATCCGCCCGCATAGTCGGTGAAGTTCTGGGTAAATATCACCCGCACGGTGATACCGCTGTTTATGACACTATCGTTCGTATGGCCCAGAACTTTTCTTTGCGTTATATGCTGGTGGATGGTCAGGGTAATTTTGGTTCGGTTGACGGTGATTCGCCTGCTGCTATGCGTTATACCGAAGTACGCATGGCCAGAATTTCCCATGAACTGCTGGCAGATATTGATAAAGAAACAGTTGACTTCATCCCTAACTATGATGAATCCGAGCATGAACCGCTGGTTCTGCCTACCAGGATTCCTAATCTTTTAATCAATGGTTCTTCCGGTATTGCGGTGGGTATGGCAACCAATATACCGCCTCATAATCTCAATGAAGTCATTAATGGCTGTCTGGCTTATATTGATGATCCGGATATCTCCATACCAGATTTAATAGCACTGATTCCTGGTCCAGATTTTCCAACTGCCGGTATTATTAATGGTTCCCGCGGCATTCATGAAGCCTATCATACCGGGCGGGGTCGTATTCAGGTCAGGGCACGCACCGAATTTGAAGAAATGTCCAGTGGTCGCGAGCGCATTGTGGTCAATGAATTGCCTTATCAGGTCAATAAGGCCCGTCTGCTGGAACGAATTGCTGAACTGGTTAAAGAAAAGAAAATCGAAGGCATTTCAGAATTACGCGATGAGTCTGATAAAGACGGCATGCGTATGGTCATTGAGGTCAAGCGCGGTGAACAGGCTGATGTACTGCTGAACAATCTGTACAAACATACAGCCATGCAGAATGTCTTTGGCATTAATATCGTTGCTCTGGTTGATGGACAGCCCAAACTGTTTAATCTGAAAGAATTAATTGTACAGTTTATTCGCCATCGTCGTGAAGTGGTCAACCGTCGCACAGTTTATGAATTAAAAAAAGCCCGTGCCCGTGCCCATATCCTGGAAGGGCAGGCCGTTGCTCTGGCTAATATTGATCCGTTAATTAAATTGATCAAGGAGTCAGCTAATCCACAGGAAGCAAAAGGAAAACTGATTGCTACCAGCTGGGAACCTGGCCTGGTCAGAGAGCTGCTGTCTGAAGGCGGCGAGCAGTCACGCCCGGAAGATCTGGAAGCGCAATATGGATTATTTGATGATGGTTATCATCTGTCACCAGTACAGGCGCAGGCTATTCTTGACCTGCGTTTACATCGACTGACTGGCCTTGAAATTGAAAAAATTGTTGCTGAATATAAGGAAATTATAGAGCAGATCAAATGGTATCTGACTATTTTAGCCAGCCAGGAAGTTCTCATGGGTATTATCCGTGAGGAACTCGAAGCAATCCTGAGTCAGTATGGGGATGAACGCCGTACCGAAATAAGACAATCCCAGGATGATCTGTCTTTTGAGGATATGATTGCAGAAGAAGACAGAGTTGTTACTCTTTCCCATGAAGGCTATGTGAAAACCCAGCCTTTATCTGATTATGCCGCACAACGTCGTGGTGGAAGGGGTAAGTCAGCCACTGCCATGAAGGAAGAAGACTTTATAGATAAACTCTTTGTTGCCTCAAGCCATGACACTATTTTATGTTTTACTAACGCCGGACAAGTGTACTGGAAAAAAGTATATGAGCTGCCGCTTGCAAGCCGTGGCTCCAGGGGTCGACCTATTATCAACCTTCTGCCATTGTCAGAAGATGAACAAGTCAATGCCATTCTGCCTATAAAAGAATTTCTTGACGGGCAATTCATTCTTCAGGCTACAGCCAACGGTACTGTCAAAAAGACGCCTCTACTGGATTATTCCAGACCTAGAACTAATGGTATCAGAGCCATTGAATTACGTGAGGGTGATAAACTTATTGATGTCCAGTTAACGGATGGACAACAGGATATTATGCTGTTTAGTACCGGAGGCAAGGCCATTCGCTTTAATGAATCCCTGGTACGTTCAATGGGGAGAGTGGCAACAGGCGTACGGGGTATTAAACTGCCTGACGATAATAAAGTTATCTCGTTAATTGTTGTTCCGCCTGAGTGCGAAGATCGCTATGTTCTAACAGCAACCGAAAATGGCTATGGCAAGCGAACTCAAATATCTGAATACCCTATTAAGGGACGTGGTGGAATGGGCGTACTTGCTATCAAGACCTCGGAACGAAATGGTTCAATGGTCGGTGCCTGTTTGTTGGATGAAAATAGTGAAATCATGTTGATCACGGATGGCGGCACTATCGTCCGCACTCGCTCTACTGAAATCTCTGTTGTAGGACGAAACACCCAGGGTGTGCGTCTAATCCGACTGACCAAAAGCGAAAAACTGGTGCAAATCGAACGGGTTTGTGAAACTGAAGAGGATGATGAAACACTTTTAGGCGCTGGTGCAGAGCCTTCAGCGAATGAGGAGCCTTCAGCGGATCAAGAGCCTTCAGCGGATCAAGAGCCTTCAGCGGATCAGGATGATCAAGAATCTCCAGAAGCTTAAGCGCTGCTAAATTTTTGTCCATCTGAAAATAACTGTTTTACTGCTTCCTCCTCGTTATGAAGGGGAGGTTAAAAGCTGATAAAATTATTTTAATTTCATTTTAAACTTCTTAATAAGGAAAAAAGATGTCTAGAGTTTTCAATTTCAGTGCGGGTCCTGCCATGTTGCCGGAAGCCGTTATCAAGAAAGCCAGTGAAGAGATGCTGGACTGGCACGGAGAAGGGATGTCCGTTATGGAAATGTCTCACCGTGGAAAGGCTTTTATGTCCATTGCCAGCAAAGCTGAAGCTGTTTTGAGAACCTTGATGTCGATTCCTGATAATTACAAGGTACTTTTCCTGCAAGGTGGTGCCAGTATGCAGTTTGGCGCTATTCCTCTCAATTTATTGGGCAGTAAGACAACTGCAGACTATGTTAACACGGGCATGTGGTCTAAAAAGGCTATTGCTGAAGCAAAGCGCTATTGTGATGTCAATATTGCGGCCAGTTCAGAAGATTCCGCTTTTACTACGATCCCTGATTTCTCCAGTTGGACATTAAACCCTGATGCAGCCTATATTCACTACACACCCAATGAAACCATTGGCGGAGTCGAATTTGACTATATTCCTGATACGGGTGATGTGCCTCTTATAGCTGATATGTCATCAACTATTTTATCCCGCCCGGTTGATGTGTCAAAATTCGGCATAATTTACGCCGGTGCGCAAAAAAATGTCGGACCTGCTGGTTTGACTCTGGTGATTATCCGTGATGATCTCATTGGCCAGGCTGCTGAAAACACACCGGCCATGCTGAATTATAAAACCCATGCAGATAATGGCTCCATGTATAACACTCCACCCACTTATTGTTGGTATCTGGCCGGGCTGGTTTTTGAGTGGCTGCTGGAAAAAGGCGGACTCGAAGGTATGGGTAAAATCAACCGGGAGAAATCAAACAAATTATATGCAGCTATAGATGGCAGTGATTTTTATGCAAATCCAGTTGATATTCGATATCGTTCCTGGATGAACGTGCCCTTTACTTTAAAAAATGCCGATCTGGATGCAGCCTTCCTTGAGGGGGCAGCAAAAAAAGGCCTGGCGACCTTAAAAGGGCATCGCTCTGTGGGAGGTATGCGTGCCAGTATCTACAACGCCATGCCTGAAGCAGGTGTTGATACACTGGTTGACTTTATGAGTGAATTTGCCAGGGCTAACGCTTAAGCTTTAATGTCTATAGAGAATAAGTACTATTATGAATAAAATACTGACACTAAATAATATCTCGGTAGCGGGTCTGGAAAAATTTCCCAGAGAGAGTTATGAAATCGCTTCTGAAATTCAACATCCTGAAGCTATATTGCTGCGTTCATTCAAGATGCATGATATGCAAATTCCCGACAGTTTGCTTGCCGTAGGACGGGCAGGCACGGGAGTCAATAATATCCCCATTGATAAAATGAGTGCCAGGGGAATTCCCGTTTTTAATGCACCCGGCGCCAATGCCAATGCAGTGAAAGAACTGGTGCTCGCGGGCATGTTAATGTCGGCAAGACATATAGGACCAGCCTGGGAATTTGCCAAAAGTCAGGAAGGCACAGATGAGCAAATCAGTAAAGCAGTTGAAGCGGGCAAAAAAAGTTTTGGTGGCTTTGAACTGCCAGGCAAGACCTTAGGTGTTGTTGGTTTAGGGGCAATTGGCCGTGCCGTTGCTAAAGTGGCAGAAGATCTGGGTATGAATGTCATTGGTTTTGACCCTGGGTTGACTGTTGAAGGTGCCTGGAAGATTTCTTCAAGTGTTAAACAGGCTGCCAGCTTTGATGCCATGCTGCCGGAAGTGGATTTTATCAGTTTTCATGTACCTCTGATTGATGTAACCAAAAATATGCTTAATGCAGAACGCATTAAACTGATGAAAAAGGGAGCAACGGTACTGAACTTTGCGCGCGGCGGTATTATTGATGATGAGGCCATGGCAGAAGCATTAACATCTGGAAACCTGTATGGTTATGTCAATGACTTTGCCAATAACACTCTAAAAAATGTGCCAAATGTGATCACTTTGCCGCATCTGGGTGCATCGACTCAGGATGCCGAAGATAATTGTGCCGTAATTGTCTCTGAAAATGTTCGTGACTATCTGGAAAATGGTAATATCA